>NZ_JACJPT010000004.1:0-107222 GCF_014696195.1 Sphaerospermopsis sp. FACHB-1094
GCTGATATGGGCTTTTATCAATTCAGAAGGCAGCTAGAATATAAAACACAACTGTATGGTAGTAAGTTAGTAATTGTGGATAGATATTATCCCAGTAGCAAAACTGAGGGGTTGTGGAGAAAAGAAATCATCACTGTCATTATCTCAAAGAGTGTTTAAATGTGATAACTGTGGCTTTGAGATTGACAGAGATTTAAACGCTGCGATTAATTTAAAACAAGAAGCGGTCAGATTGATCGTGTTAGCCTGTGGACTAGATAGTGCCGACACTGCTAGGGTGAAACAGGAAGAAAAAGCCAACTTTTGTTAGCATTAGTTAGCTTTTTTGTATCGGAAAAATCCCCCAAACGATTTTAAGTTTTAATTTTGGTTTTCAGTCAAAAGTCAAAACTTTGATAATAACTTTCTTTTATAATAAAATTATGGGTTACTACATCTCCCCTCGGTTTCTGGATAAAATTGCTGTTCACATCACCAAAAACTTTTTAAATATTCCCGGTGTGCGAGTTCCCTTAATTTTAGGGATTCATGGAAAAAAAGGTGAAGGTAAATCTTTTCAATGTGAATTAGCATTTGAAAAAATGGGTATAGGTGTCACCCTCATTTCTGGAGGAGAATTAGAAAGTCCAGATGCAGGAGATCCAGCACGGTTAATTCGTTTGCGTTATCGAGAAACCGCAGAATTAGTTAAGGTGCGGGGTAAAATGTGCGTCTTAATGATTAATGATTTAGATGCAGGTGCAGGACGCTTTGACGAAGGTACTCAATACACAGTTAATACTCAGTTGGTAAATGCAACATTAATGAATATTGCAGATAATCCCACTGATGTACAATTACCAGGAAGTTATGATGCTAACCCTATTCGTCGTGTTCCCATTATTGTTACAGGAAATGATTTTTCTACTCTCTATGCACCATTAATTAGAGATGGAAGAATGGAGAAGTTTTACTGGGAACCCAACCGTGATGATAAGGTAGGAGTTGTGGGGGGAATTTTTGCGGAAGATGGACTTTCACAAAGAGAAATTGAACAGTTAGTAGATACTTTCTCTCATCAGTCTATTGACTTTTTTAGTGCTTTGCGTTCTCGCATTTATGATGAACAAATTCGTGATTTTATTCATCAAATAGGTTATGAAAAAATCTCAATGCGAGTGGTTAATAGTGTAGAACCACCACCAGAATTTAAGAAACCTGATTTTAGTTTATCCCATTTAATTGAATCTGGTAATTTAATGGTAGGTGAACAAAAACGGGTGGAAACTTCCCATTTAGTTGATGAATATAATCGTTTAAATCGGGGTAGACTTTATAAATCTCAAGCTGTTATTAAAGAAACACCTGTTAGTCAACCTGTAACTAATGGAAATGGAAATAATAGCATTACAAATAAAAGTCATTTAAGTTTAGAGACACAGGAACAAGTCCGGCAAATTTTATCCCAAGGTTATAAAATTGGTGTAGAACACGTTGATGAAAGACGTTTTCGCGCTGGTTCGTGGCAAAGTTGTGGTACTTTACAGATAGATGGTGAATCTGATGCGATTTCAACTTTAGAATCTTGTTTAGCTGAATATAGTGGTGAATATGTGCGGTTGGTAGGTGTTGATCCGAAAGCAAAACGTCGGGTGATGGAAACTATTATTCAGCGTCCAAGTGGGAAGGGGAGCAATTAGGAAAATATTGGATTTTAGTAGTAATTATTTATCTCTATTAGTGGGGTAAATAATTACATTTTTATATTAATTTTCTTTGGAAAAATTACACAGGTTTTAGAGCTTTTAAATGATGTTTATGAACAATTTGATACGAACAAATCTGGTTCGGATTGGGAATACTTTATAGGGATAAAATCTGATTTTGATAAACCAGATCAAATAGATAAATACATAAAGATGCTTGGTAATCTTACCTTGCTAGAAAAACCTATTAATGCTTCAATACAGGATAAACCTTTTCAAATTAAGAAAAATGCCTATCCAAAATCTAAGTTTTTAATTACTAAATCAATAGGAGAAAAAGTTAATATTGGTTCAAATACATCAATTGATCGTGCAGTCCAAGATTTAGAACCATTTGATAACTGGAACTCTGAGTCAATAGAAATGCGTCAAGATATTCTTGCTCAATTAGCCACAAAAATTTGAGATATTGATATAAATTCGTAGTGTAACAGTAATTTATGTCGTATTAATTGATAGAGCAACCAAATACAAATTTTAACAATCAGGTTTAATAATTTTGTTTTTTAGTTCAAACCAACCTACATAAATTTATGTTAAAATCCAAAAATTACAACTTGATGCCATATCAAATTTATGATCATTGCACAAGAATTAGAAACACAAGAAAACATCTCCCAAGATGTAATTTTTCCCCCTGGTGATTTATATAGTGATGAACCCCCCGTGGAAACAGAACTGCATCTCAGACAAATAATCCTACTTTTCCAATGTCTAGAATGGTTGTGGAAAGATAGAAATGATTTCTATGCTACTGGAAACATGAGCATTTACTATAGTCCTAACCAGAAAAAATCAGAATATTTTCGTGGTCCAGATTTCTTTGTGGTATTGGGAACTGAACGCAAAACCCGTAAAAGTTGGGTAGTGTGGGATGAAGATGGTAAATATCCTAATTTAATTGTCGAAATACTCTCACCCAGTACAGCAAATACAGATCGAGAATTTAAAAAAGAACTTTATCAAAATACATTCCGTACACCAGATTATTTTTGGTTTGATCCTTATACTTTAGAATTTGCAGGTTTTCATTTAGTAGATGGAGAATATCAACCTTTAATAGTAAATGAAAAAGGACATCTTTGGAGTCAACAGTTAGGTTTATATTTGGGTATTCATGATGGTTTATTGCGATATTTCACACCCGCAGGAATTTTAGTTCCTACACCTGAAGAAAGCGCGGAAGCAGAAGCAGAAGCACGAAAATTAGCGGATCAAAAAGCATCCCGTTTAGCTGACAAATTGCGAGAGTTAAATATTGATCCTGAGACTATTTAAGACTATTTAAAGTTTATCAATAATGGACAATTGACAAATTACCTCTCCCTTCAAATCAGAGAATGGAAAAATCAGCATTTTTGGCTTTTTCCCCTTGAAGGGGGAGGTTTTAAACCCTGAATGAAACACTTATCAATTATCAATTGTCAATTGTCAATTGATCACTTAAACACCCCAACCTAATGTTACAGGACGCTTTGCTAAAACTTGTGTATAAAGTTCTGCTAAGGAACTGATATTATCACTCAGGGTATAGCGTTCTAAAACTCGTTTTCTTGCTTTTTGCCCCAACATGGTTGTTAACTCTGGATGATCTTGGAATAGTGGTAAAAGGGTTTTGAGTTGCGATCGCACAGTTTTAGAATTAATTACTACCCCAGCACCTTTTTCCAATACCTCCCCATCTGCACCGACATCAGTCGCTAAACAAGCTAAACCACAGGACATTGCTTCTAACAAAGACAGGGATAAACCCTCTACCAAAGAAGGTAAAATAAATACATCTGCCCCCCGTAAAATTTCTATACGGCGTTCTTCATTAGCGACAAAACCTAACCAGATAATGCCATATTCTGAGCCATAAAATGGTTCTAAAGATGCTCTCAATAGACCATCACCCACTATTAAAAGCTTACTACCAGCAGCCATATCTGACTGTTTCCAAGCTCGTAATAGGGATTCTACATTTTTTTCCGGTGCAATACGGCCTTGGTAAACAAACAAACGTTCAGCATTAAATTCTTGTTTGATATGGGAAACCCCAGGGGAATATTTAACAGTATCAACACCATTAGGAATAACGGCGATTTTTTCTTCCCTAACTCCCATTTTTGCTAATAATTCTCGTTGAATTTGGGAAAATACGATCACCTTATCATAATTATCTAAAAAAGGTGCGTATAGCTGATAAGCTAAAAGTTGCGTACCAGAAATTAATTTTGCTCCTTTACCAGCAAAGGGAGTGTGAAAAGTAGCAATCAGGGGTAAATTTAATTCTTTGCAAATTTCTGGTAAAACAAAGTCCAGAGTGGATAAAGTCAAGGAAGCATGGACTATTTGTGGTTGTATTTCCCGCAATGCGTCTTTTAAAACCTTAGTGGCATTAAAAGCGGGAAGTGTGTAAACTTGGGACTTATAAATAAAAGGTAGGGGAACTTCTTTAAAATTTGGCCAGTTATCTGGTTCAGAGTCGTCTTGAGCAAAGTGAAGAAAACTTACATCATGTCCCCTATCTAATAATCCATTTGTAATTTCCCGACTATAGGTGACATTACCGCAAAAGGGTGATTTTTTTCCAATCCAGGCTATACGCATTCTTTAATTAGCTGTTGATAAAATCGGTTTGAAATGATTGGGGTTTTATACTTAGCTGTTTTTATCCCGTGATACTTGCTACTTTTTGTGCATCAATAAATTAATGCCATATCTTTATTAAATATCCCAGCTATCAGCCAAGTCAAATAGCAAATTTATGGCTTTATTTGTGGTGTTTTTAAGTTGGGAATTAATCAACTTGATCGCCAATCAATTAGGATCAGGTTTCATTAATCCTCAGCAAGTATGTCCTGAATTTTCGCTGGATTAAGTTTAGCACGAAAACCAGTGATTTTATTAACTTTTTGATGATTGACTAACTGATAACTAGGTACGGGAATTATACCAGGTGAAGATACCTCCGAAAAAGACGATCACAGCCAAGGACAAAAAGACTGATTTTAAGCCAATGAAAGTTTCCGCTACACCTGCTAAAGCTAAAGGTAGAGTCAGGGCAATATTAACCACATTATTTTGCAGTCCAAACACTTTACCGCGCATTTCTGGGGGTGTTTCGGTTTGGATAGCGGTTTGCATGGGAATACCAACCAAAGCGCCAAACACACCTAATAAAGTTATAAAAAGCAGCACTAGCGATAGCTGGGTTGTGAAGAGTGAAAGACCAACTAAAGATGCAGCCATACCCAGACAACCCCAGAGGCTAAGTTGTCGATAGGAAAAACGTTGACCAAATTGGCCGAGAATTGTCGCGCCTCCTGCAATACCAACACCACCCGCTGCAAGTAAAAAACCGAATTGGGAAGCTTTTAAATTAGGGATAATTTCTGCCATGCGAACGGCGAGAACGGTTAAAGCTGCAAACACAGAAAATAAGATAATTAATTGTAAAAGAGCATTGCGGACGCGGTGATTTTCTTTGAGGTAACGTAAACCGTCCCGCAGGTCTTCAAAAACGTGAGGAAATTCTGTTTCTGGCGGGTGCGGTTTTTCGTTGGTTTTGAGGAGGAATAAAATCATGCCAGCGATCGCATAACAACCACCAACTAAAATTTCTTTACCTAGTCCCCCACTACCGCCAAATTTTGCCCAAATACTATCAGCTAAAACTAACACTGGTTCGCCCACAGCAAAACCAACAATTACCGATGCCATCATCGTTGTTGTGTACAGGGAATTAGCAGAAAGTAAATGTTTTTCTTCCACCACTAAAGGAATGGCTGCTTGTTCTGCTGGTGCGAAAAACTGTGTTAATGTGGAAACCAAAAAAGTCACCAGTAAGATCATTAAAAAACCCACTGGCAAAACTCCCACAGGCTGCCAATCATGGGTTAACCACAGTAAAAAAGGAATTGCTAAAACGAGGATACCGCGCCAAATATTTGATGCTACCAATACAGCTTTTTTTGACCAGCGATCCACAAACACACCAGCCACTGAACCAAACAAAACTGCGGGAATGGTAAAGATCATCATTAACGCTGACACCCAAGCACTGATACTTTGACCACCTTGTTGAAACTCACTGTTAATCAAAGCAATCATCAATACTAGATATACTTTATCAGCCAGTTGACAAAAAACTTGTCCTCCCCACAGTGCTAGGAAATTTGGGTTTTTTAATACAGGAAAAAATCCCTTTTCTTCCACATCACTTGATGCTGAATTTCTACCTGAACCAGAACCGTTTAATGGTAATGTTTCTGTTTCTAGGGGTGATGTTACTTGTAAACTTTTTTCCGTAGTATTAACCTTAGTATTAACCTTACCATTTTCACCATTACTTGTTCCTGAAATTGGTGAATCTATATCTGATGGTTGAGGTATATTCACATCAAGTTCTGATGTCAAATTTTTCTCATCAGCAACTTCTTTGAGAGACATTTCTGGACTATTAATTTTGCCAGAGTTGAGGGTTGAAACAGAACTTAAATGATTAGGTCTTGAAGATTCTGATACCCTATTCTTGTTGTTAGCTTGGCTAGGTGATAAAGGCTGAATTTTTCGATCCAAATCAGACGATTGCATCATGGTTAGCGGCAAAATAAGAATCTATCAATGTGGCAGAGCGAATAGGGCGACCCAGGTGATACTGGGTGTACTGGCGCAAAATTTGCTCAACAGATAACCAGCCATCATCTGCGGCTGCATCTATTTGCATTATCCCTGGTTGGGACAAATGTTGGAGCATTTCTAATTCTTTTGCACCCAAACGACGGGAAATTTTTGGTAGGTCTTGGTGATGGAAAAGGGTTTGATAACCCGCTTTGGGGGAATTATTGGCCGATGGAGAAATTTCTGCTTCCTGTTTTCTTTCTTCCTGTTTTTGCCGTTCCCTTTGTTTTCTTAACTGTTCCCACGCTTGTAAGCAAACTGTTCCCCCCGCAGCAATGCTAAAACCTGCTTGCCAGTTGGGGTTGGTCAGGTCTGGAGTTAGGGGACGCTGGGTTAAGCAACAAAATTGCACTTGTGGGGTTAATCCTGCTAAAGCTAGGAGGTGAAATACTCCATGCGCTAAATATGCTACTACATCTTGTCCTTGATTTTTTGGTAAAGCTTCTAAACGCTGGAGATGTTCGTTAAGTACCTCATAAAGTTCTTCTTGGGGATGTTCGCTTAAAGCTTGACACAGAACTATTTCCGCTAAATATTGACTAGCAGCTAATTTTCCCAAGTCTTTGGTTAGACCTGGGTAGGTTTTTATAGTTTCGGCTTGAGTAATTCTATTGAGAGTTGATGTAGCTGGTTGTGATAATCGCCCTTGAGAAATGAGCAGTTGATTAACTACAAACATTCCACTTCTCCCACCCAGACTGGAGTTATGTTTCCGTGAACCAGGAGCGATCGCCCGAATCAAACCAAATTCTTTGGTTAAAATTGTCACTATTTTATCTGACTCTCCTAATGCCTGGGTTTTCAGATTAATACCAGTTGCTTGATAAGTTCTACTCATTAGTTATTAGTCATTAGTTATTAGTCATTAGTTATTTTTACCCAGTCACCAGTCACCAGTCCCCAGTCACCAGTCCCCAGTCACCAGTCACCAGTCCCCAGTCCCCAGTCCCTAATCACCAGTCACCTCTTCTTGGCGATCGCGCTGACGCAGTAAGTCTATACCGCGAGATGTTCCTAATCTGGTAGCACCAGCCATAATTAAATCTAAAGCGTCGTTATGGGTGCGAATCCCTCCTGATGCTTTAATTCCCACCCTGTCCCGTGCTATTTCTTTTAATAGGCGTACATCTGCTACAGTTGCTCCTCCATTCCAACCTGTACTGGTTTTTAAGAATGCAGCACCCGCATCCATAGCTAGTTCGGCTGCAAGTTTTTTTTCTGCATCCGTGAGTAAACTGGTTTCTAAAATTACCTTTACAGGTTTTCCAGTTTCTTCACAAATTGTAGCAATTTCCTGGTGTACTTCCTCGCTTTTACCTGCTTTCAACCAACCTAAGTTAATCACCAAATCTAACTCTGTTGCACCATTTTCCACAGCTTCTTGCGCTTCATATAACTTCACGGCTGAAGTCGTCAAACCAGTAGGAAAACCAATCACAGTACAAACTTGGGGGTTTTTGTTGTGCAGCAGTTGGGCAGCTTGTTTGACATAACAGGGATGGATACAAACCGATGCAAAATTAAATCTATATGCTTCTTCACACCATCTTTCAACCTGCTCTGGGGTAGTAGTTGGTAATAGCAGGGAGTGATCGATAAATGGCGCAATATCAATGTTGGGGGAGTCTGCTGCCATTGTTAAGTCTGCCAGTTAGGGATTATTAATCTTTATGAAAATTTAAGATGTTTCTTCTCTATTAAATCATATTTGGAGGAGTCAGGAGTCAGAAAACTTTTTAATATACAAAAAATCAAGTATACTTTGAGCTAATGCTTTCCCTGCTAAGTACGGAACACCATTACCCACGGTTTTAAACATATTCGTAAGTGACATATTTTCTGGAAGTGAAAAATTAGCGGGTAAAGATTGAATAGCTAAAGCTTCAGATACAGAAATACGTCGCACTTTGTAAGGATGTAAATGTACTTCATTATTTCCATAACAAGCTGTAGGAGAATAACGCCATCGGTGCAAACGTTTAAATGATTTTTTAGAATCATCTCCTTCAGCAATAGTTAAAAATTTAGTGATACCTGCTCGTGGGTGAAAATAATGTTTTGAATTAGGATGATTAAGCACATTATTTTTTATAAACCAATATTCAACAGTTAATTCTTGGGGAATATTATCAGGACAATAGGTGATAGAATTTTCTTTAAAAGGTTCGGTTTTATTCCAAGAATATGCAAACACTTGATTTTGAGGATATAAAATATATTCTTCCCAAGGAAAGGTAAAATCATCAATTTCCATACAATTGAGCAGATTATTTTTAAAACCTATTAAAATAATTCTATCTCTATCTTGAGGTACACCATATTCAATAGCATTAATTAAACGTTCTGTTAAAATATAACCAGATTGCTGTAATTTAATTTTCAAAGATTCATAAAATAAACGATGTTTTTTAGTTCTCCATAAACCCTTAACATTTTCAAACAAAAAGAAATCAGGTAAATTTTGACAAATCAACTCAATATAAGATTCCGATAATTTACCATTATCCCCCAAATGTCCTTTGTTTTTACCACCAATAGAAAAATCAGGACAAGGTGGACCACCAATAAAGCCAATTATATTATTTGATTTTCGGGAATCTTTGACTAATTCATTTAATTTTTGTGCCGCATTTCCTTGAGTTAATTTACTGACATCTGCTTCCTCACCCTCATGATATCCATATTCAGGAGATGGGAGTTTAAGAATTTCCCGTGAATAGCGATAAGCAGACATGAAAGGGGGGAATATTTCGTTAATGTATGCGATTTTATAACCTGTATTGTCAAATCCTAAATCGAGGAAACCTGAACCGGAGAAGAAGGAAAATATGGTAGGTTTAATTTTCATAATAAACAAGGATGGAAAATTTTACTAATGTTGTCATATTGAACTACATTGTAAATCAAATTTGATGTATATAATATAATAATCTGCCAAGAAATGAATTAAGAGTCTCATAGCTCAAGTCTACTAAAGTAGACTAAAGATTGATTTTCAGTCCACTTTAGTGGACTTTGGCTATTAGCCTACGATTTCAATTGTAGGCGGGTTAGTTGCAAAATGCAAAATTTAACTCTTTGCGTCTTTGCGCCTTTGCGTGAGATTTTCTTATAAATCAATTAATAACTTAAAAAAGTGTAACCTCCTATAATCAATCATTCAGAAAAATTAGTGAACCCATATTGCAATGCTTCAAAACGTTTCACTATTTTATCAAAATTTTCATCCCATTCTTGAACATCTGGAGTTTTAGGTACACATTCGGAAATATATTTATCTTGAAATTCTAGTATTGTACTAACAATTTCCTTGACTTTATTAAAAGTTTCAATTTTAAATTTACTTTGAATATTTCTACCTATAAAAATAATAGCCGCTTCATCTACTTCAAATCTTCCTTCTATAATTTCATCAATAAATTCATCATAAACTCGCTGTTCATCTTCTTCATTGGGAGACTTTAGCAGGACTGTAATAATATCTTTCAAATCTTTCTTTTCCTTTCTCTCATTCCAAGCAAGTAGTTTCAAAGCGATAAAAGCGTCAATATCAGCTACCCGAATTTCTACGTTGTCAATTACTATAATCTCTGTATTTGCAAAAGCTTCTTCTAAACCTAAAATACTCATTTGATTACCATCAGGCCAGTTAATTTCCTGCTTTGGTTTACTGATATTACCAAAAGGAATAACATCAACTTCTAGTCCAGTTTCAATATGAATAAACTTATGAGTGACGCTGGTTATCTTAAATAGAGGATTATTTCCAGTTGTCATTTTGGTTATTAACAGATTATATTTATCCCAATTATCTAATTTTACTGCCACATCCCAATCTTTAGTTGCACGACCTTGAACTTTATATTGACTATCAAATATTAATATTCTTGCTTGAGCGCCTATCAATAACATAGGAACTTCTAAAGAATCAATGATAGATTTAAAATCAGTGAGGAATTTTTTAGTTTCTGAGTCAATTTGAGTATATAAGTTTTTCATCTTTATACCATTTCTGCAATTTCTTGTCTGACAATAATATATTTTTCATACAAACGTTTAGCTGTTTCTTTGAGTCTTGTATCTGGATTTAAAGACAATTCTGCATGAATAAGTAACGGATCTACTACAGGTTCAGATGAGTTATATTTAGGTTGATTTTTATTACCAAATTGCTTCAAAATGATAATATTCCCCTTGGGATCTGGTTTGAGACGCAACATGGTTGTGATCACACGATAATTGTATTCTTCAGGAATATGAATAGTCATGCTGATAGGTTTTAAATACCCTGTGAGTATTGCAGCACCTAATTCTCCTCCAATTATAATTTTTTCATCTTCTGCTATTGCTAATATTCGTTGTGATATGCTATGAAAATCTACATTTATATTTTCTCTAGGGGTAAATGTTCCTATCAAAAGTTCTGGACGTAAATTTTCTATATACCCCATTTCCCATCTTTCTAATAGCTTTGTGTAATTTTCAATCCGATATGTTCCACTGCGTTGACGCTGTAAATAATTCAGTTGATACAAAGTTTCGAGACTGCGTTTTACTGTTTTAGTATCAACTCCCGCAGCATTCGCTATCAGTTCTAAAAGACTGAGTTTAACAGTCGTAGAATCAACAACTGCAACGTTTACTATTTGTTCTAAATTATGATATTGTAAAATACTTGGATCTTGAAGTAAAGCATAAGCAACTTTTAGGGCGCTGGTAGTAATTTTAGGAGCAGATAGTAATTTTTTGCTCTGTTGTGAACTACTTCTAACTAAAATATATAAGGACGAATTATTAAGGTAAATATTACCTATCGTGTCAATAAATTCTATATTGTTTTCTAGTAATGACTCTACAACAGCATCAGAAAGTGTGTCTGTAATTAGCAATGTTCTCTTATCACTGCTCAGTTTTTGCTTCAGATGATTGATATAATTAATATTTGCATCAACTGTATCTAAAGTGATGGATGCTTTAATTTCAACTAAATATTTAACTTGGTTATGAGGCGTATATATTGTTAACAACCCATCCGCTAGAGTGTTTTCTAAAAAAGGTTCTATAGTTGTTGTTGTCTCTATCTGAGGTAGTTCTTCCAGCTTTTGTATACATTTTTGTAACCAAGGATGTTTAGGCTGCATAGTATGTTACAACTATAGATTAATTAAAATGTTTTATAATCTCAATTATAACAAACAGGTGTAAAAAATGTTTAAACTCCAAAGAATATTCATGACCTTGATATTAATCGCACTACAACTGATATACCCGATCGCTAATTTATTTACCCAGATCAAATATTTTTTCCAAAAACGTGCAGCATTGAAAAAACATCAATAAATTATCACTTGGGTAAAGACTCAAAACCTCCCCTTAGACACCAGCGCAGATTTTAAATTACCTACTCGTTTACTTGGTATTACTCATAATGACTTAGTTCAAGTGCTGCATTCTGCTGATGATAAATACTATGTAGCAATCATAATTAATCATAGCTTAAATATCATAGGTACAACATACACAGCTAGAGGTTTATTTGTTTGTGATTCACCTTTAAACAACAAATACTTAACCAAAATTCCTGGTGTTTGTCACAGGATCAATATTTTAGGAGAATATCAAAAACCTTATCCAATCGCTTGGGCGTTTACTAATCTTGAGGTTGAACACAAATATAATGATTATTTATTTGCCGTTTATCGTCAGCTTTAACTAATTTAAGTAATTTGTGAATTGATAAATCAGGTATTTAGGAGAGTTTAACCAAAAAATATAATTACTTGATAGGTACAAAAAAATCATACCTATTAAGTATTATTTTCAATCATTAATTTGCTTTTTCAGCTAATGCTTCTAAATGAAAAGCAAGGTTATTGAGTGCAAATTGAATTTCCATACTGTAAGCTAAACTTTTCCATCTGGGGGTGGTTGCATGATCTAATGCTGTTGTGTCTAGGTATCTTGCAAAAACAACAAGTTTTTCTGAGTCTGTTTTTGCTGTAGCTAAATTATCCAAAAATTCTTGAGGTGTCATAAATTTACCAATAGTTTCAACATCTGAGAAAATCACAGACATTATCATAAACCCTACCACAAAATAAATCTGTTCAAAATCGCATGAAATTTGAGTGATTAAAAAATATTTTGACTTCTGACTTCTGACTGCTAAATTCTGACAATAAAACCCGCTTTTTATTTGGGAATAACTCCACTGCAAGCGGGTTTGTAATTTCTGTGTACAAAATTATCCCAATACTTCAACTGGTTTTGTTTCTGGTAATAACCGTTTCACACCTTGTTTAACAAATGCTTCCAAAACAGCAATTTTTTGATTTTGCTGGAATACATTTTGCAAAACTTGGCGTAATTTTTCCAGGTTTAAACCAGTTCCTGTTTCTAATGCTATTTCTTGCTGTTCAAAATATTCAACCAAACTTAAACCAGCAACTTTGGTTAAATAAGCAGCACTCACACCTTCAACTACTCCCCCTGCAACGAAGGTGACAGCATTAGTTTTGAGAATACCTGTTACTGCTCTAGTAGATAATTCTACTAATCCTAATTTCAACATTAAGCTTCCCATAGTGACCGCTACTTGTTGCGCCTGTTCTAAGGAAATTTTTTGTTGATAAATATTACCTAAATCCATTACCATTTGTGCATTAATAGCCGCAGTTGCTAATATATCCAAAGCGGGAATTGGGTTGGCAAAAGCAGCAGCAGCAGCTATCCACTGATTTTGTTCTATGATGGGTGTTGAGCGATCGCGTCTGATGCTATTTAAACAATTTTTCGCTTCCGCTTTGAGTAACAGCACTTTCCGCATTGTTGTTGTACAAACTAACTGCTGTTTTTGTTGTGTTAAAACTTCAACTAATTTTTCTGTTAATTCTTGAATGTTTGGTGTTGGTTTTTCCATCCATTCTTGTACAGAACCATCAGCTTCATGTTTTCTCACTTTTACAGGTAAAGGTGAAGCGGAAGTTGCAACTACATTACCAGAAACTCTTTGTTTCAAGGATTGCAAAATTGTAGCGCGTTCATCTACTATATACTGATCTTGTTTATTAAAAACCAGCAATACTGATTGTTTTACAGCTTTTAATTGTTGCCAAACTTGAAATTCTGAATCTGTTAAATCTCCATTGGTAAGAAATAAAACAAAATCAGATTTTTGCAGTTCTGATAATGTAACCGCATCAGAATTTTCATTCATTCCTGTAAATAAAGGTGCTGTTTCTACAAAATGTAGAGAGTTTGTAGATAAAGTTTCTACATTTTTGAGAGTTTGAATAATTGTACTTTTACCTACAGACTTACCACCTGTAACAGCAATTTGAATTTCTCGTCTATCCAACTCTAAAAGTAATTGTTCCAGTTGTTCACGTAAAGTTGTTAAGCTGGCATGGTTGACTGCTTCTTGTGCGAGTTGGTTGATGATAGCTTGGGTTTTATTGACTGCATTTTCTACAGATGACCTATCTATAACCATATTATCTAGCTGTTCACCAATCTGGGGGCGATTTTTCTGCAACAACCACAAACCCCCACCAACGACTAAAGCACTCAACAGACCAAACTCTCCTACCTGTACTATTGAATCATGCCAGGTGTCTAACATCCACAGGGAAACGGACAAACCCAGTCCTCCCACTAATATTGGTTTATGTAACTTCACAATTCTGATTCTCCGCACTTTTGATGGTTGTATCTCCAGAATATATCAAAACCGGCTGATTCAAGTTAGACAAATGAACAAATTTAACTATAAAATACAATTAAGGATTGTCTGAATCAATATTCTCTTACTTATAGTTTGAGGTGAATACAGATGACACAGGAATTAATTGACCTCAGAAATAGCATTTTAGCAGGACGTTACACAGATGCTCTGGCAATTGTTGATGAATTAGAGGGAATGAGTAAAAAGGCTATTTTGCGGCAGATTAAATCCTTTTTAAAGATTCTGCTCATACATTTAATTAAGAATCAAATAGAACAGAAATTAACCAATTCTTGGGCTGCTTCTATTCGTAATGCTATCTTGGAAATTCAAGAGGTGAATTTGAAAGATAATCAAAAATCTCATTATATCAATGAAGATGAATGGCAAACTTATTTAGAAGATGAACTTACACCAGCAATAGCAGATGCTAGTTTAGAGGTTTTGCATGGTACTTTAAAACGAAAACAAATTTCCCAAATGTTAAATAAATCCCAATTAATATTAAATGCAACTGAGTTATTAGGAATGACATATAACTATACAAATAGAGAATTACCTGATGTTATAGATGATTATTTTGCTCAATTACCAGGGGGTGAAGATTGGCTTAATAGCTAGAATTATCCAAAGTAGTAAAATATTATCAATTCAAAACAGGCAAGATGCCTGTTCCACAAAAAAATTAATCTGACTTTTTCCCTAGTTGACGTTGCAATTGTTTGAAAGTTTGATATATCTCTGGAAGACGGCTATAAATAGCAGATACTTTCAGGTATAATTTGTGTGGTACTGCAGGAGTACCAGAGACGATTTCTCCTGGTGCAACATTGTTATGAATACCTGTTTGAGCAGAGGCGATCGCCCCATCTCCAATTGTTACTTGGTTTGCTATTCCGCTTTGTCCTGCTAAAATGACTCTGTTTCCTACTTTTACACCTCCGGCCATCCCCGCTTGTCCAGCAATAGCACAACCTGATCCAATTTGGCAACCGTGAGCAATTTGTACTAAGTTGTCAATTTTAGTATTTTTACCAATGCGGGTTTCACCAACTGCGGGACGATCAACTGCACTGTTACAACCTATTTCTACCCCATCTTCTAAAACTGTATAACCAGATTGTTCCATTTTTAACCAACCTGTGCGAGTGGGAACAAAACCAAAACCTTCTGCACCGATGACAGCACCGCTATGAATTACGCAGTCTGCACCGATTTGGGTACGTTCATGGATGGTACAGTTAGCGTGTAAGGTGGTGCGATCGCCAATTTTTACATCAGGATAAATCACGACGTTGGGGTGAATAATTACACCATTACCAATTTCTGCACCTGGAGAAATGACAACATGAGCGCCAATATAAACATTATTACCGATTTTGGCGGTGGGGTCAATAACGGCACTGGGATGAATTTCTGGGGTAGGTTGATAGGGTTGGTAAAAAAGAGCGATCGCTTGAGCAAATAATAACCGGGGTTCGGGAGTTGCTAACCAAGCAATACCCCTTTCTGTAGCTTGAGTGTGTAATTTTTCATCCAGAGGTAAAATTAAAGCACTGGCAACAGTAGAATTAACTAAAGATGCAAATTTTCCCCCTTCCACATAGGTGATAGTACCGCTTGTAGCTTCATCTATAGCTGCAACTCCGGTAATTTCTGGGTTGAGTTCTGGGTTCAGGGTGAGACTGTGAGCTTGAATATTGTCACTTAATTTACTAACAATTTCGCTGAATAACATGATTTAATTTTGAGCATCTGAGGTTTCTGACAATGATCATGCCTTAATCTGATCTTTTTTGGTGACAGTTAGGAATTACTCGTTTGAGTCATTGACTTTCCAGCTAAATATGCGGTTGTCCAAGCACTTTGGAAGTTAAAACCACCAGTTATACCATCAATATCCAATATTTCCCCAGCAAAGTATAAACCCGGAACTAGCTTACTTTCCATTGTTTTAAAGTTAACCTCCTTGATGTTGACACCCCCACAGGTGACAAATTCTTCTTTGAAAACTCCTTTACCATTAATTAAGTATTCTCCCTGAGATATTTCTTGAACTAACTGATTTAAGGTTTTGTTAGATATTTCTGCCCAACGGTCTTCAGTAGTAATACTTATACGGCTAATTAGATATTGCCACAGTCGATGGGGTAAGTCAACACCACGATGGAGGGCGATCGCTTTTTTGCCCCATTCCTGTTTTACCGCTAAAAGCCTTTGTCTCACTTCCTCTTGTGGCAAGTTGGGCAACCAATTAATGTATAATTTGCATTGATAGCGATTTTCATGCAGTATTCTTGCACCCCAAGCGGAAAGTTTCAGTACTGCAGGTCCACTGATACCCCAATGAGTGATTAACAAAGGTCCTGTTTGTTGTAAAGGTTTTTTATCTGCAATTGATAAACGCAGATTAACAGGATTAACGCTAATTCCTGCCAATGTTCGTAATTTTGGATCAGCAATGTTAAAAGTAAATAAAGAGGGAACAGGGGTTTCGATGTGATGACCTAACTCTCTAGCGATTTTATAACCTATTAAACTGCTACCAGTAGCTAAAATTATGCGATCGCAATATTTCGTTTCTCCCGACTTGAAAATAACTTCAAAACCCTCGTTTTTTCGGTTCACAGAAATTACAGGAGTACCAATACTCAGTTCTAGCCCAGCATTAAAAGCAGCTTTAATCAAACATTCTACAATAGTTTCCGAACGATCTGTAATGGGAAACATCCGCCCATCAGCTTCAGTTTTCAAATTTACACCATGAGCCACAAACCAAGCTACGGTGTCAAGAGGTTGGAAACGAGTAAAAGCACCCCGCAAAGCTTTACCACCTCTGGGGTAATTTTGCACCAACTCTTCAGGAGTAAAACAAGCATGAGTAACGTTACAGCGTCCCCCACCAGAAATGAGAACTTTTGCCAGTGGTTTACGACTGGCTTCAATTAAAGTAACTTGGGCTTGGGGGTTAGCTTCAGCACAGGCGATCGCACCAAAAAAACCCGCCGCCCCACCACCAATAACTACAATTTGCAAGGGTGACAACTTTAAAAATCTTTCAATAATCTTACTTTACTCTTCAAAAAGTGTAAAATCCTCTTTTGCAGCACCGCAAACAGGACAAACCCAGTCTTCTGGGATATCTTCAAAAACTGTTCCTGGTTCTATACCACCATCAGGATCACCTACCTCTGGATCATAGATATAGCCGCAGACCGTACATATATATTTTTTCATGGTTGTGCGCCCTAATAACTAATTATTTCAGCTTTCCACTATTCCATAGTATTCCATATATAGGACTCCTATTTGATTTTTGAACAGAACTCCGTACATACTGCCTTCTTTCCTGTTCCCTGTTTCCTGTTCCCTGTTCCCTGTTCCCCACATCTACGAAAAATTCATGAATCAAATCGGATCACTATATTTATCACTATATTTATATTTTGATAAGCTGTTGTGCATTTAATTTGTATAAGTGGAACAGGCATCTTGCCTGTTAAACAAGAGTTCAGAATATTAGGATTATACAATTTAGCTGTGTAACAGCTTATCAATCTATATTTACTTGCTTATTGCTGAGGACGGATCTTAAAAACGCCATAATCTGCGTTGAAAATAACTGAAAATGCCTAACCCCAACGCCCCAAACAACAATAGCCAAATCACACCACCAGGAATAAAAGTGAGAATACCCAAGCCTCTGAGTATCCATAAGGCTATTCCCATACCAAGAAGGATACCCAAGATTTGAGTTAATTTGCGATTTAATGAAGATTGATTCACTGGATTTTTCTGGCAATTTCAGCAAAAGTTACATTTTCAATTAAAATTATATCACGTTTGCTTGTTGCAGGTTCATATCTCTTTGGGTAGGAAATAGAGAATGGGAAAGAGAGAAAAAATGATACTGTAAGTCATTTCTGCCAAACAGGTAGATTTAAATACAGGGTGCAAGAGTTTGTAGATAGAATCAACTTCCATCAAATTATATCCAGAAAATCAATAAAATGAACTGTAATTAAAAATGAGTAGGTTTAAATCCTGAAATTTCTTGGTTGAAACTTTCAAACTCTGGTTTTTTAGAAGATTTAAATGTTTGATTCAGTTTTTGGTTAATAAATATTGTTTGAGGGGTAGAGAAAAACACTATGTCTGTATCTGATATCTCATCAACTATTCAAGGTTCTAAAGGGTTAGATATGTTGTGGAGTCCAGACAAACAAAAGTCACTGATCCAAGGTGAAATTTTGCTACAAACGCGATCGCATACTCTCTGGGGTGGTGCTGTCACAGCTTGGATGTACTTACCCTTAGTTCGGTCCAACGTTTGGCAGCAGATTACAGATTATCCCCGTTGGGTGCAATATTTCCCTGACATCACCAAAAGCGAGATCATAACCAAGGGTGATGTCAAGCGCCTATATCAAACAGCACAGAAAGCATTTTTATTTTTCACTGCCCAAGTAGAAATTTATCTCAGCGTTGTTGAAGTCTTAGGACAGCAAATACAATTTCGCATGGAAAAAGGGACATTTGAAGATTTCCATGCCAACTTAGAACTTAAAGACATGGGAAATGGAACTTTGTTAGCCTATACAGTGCAAGCAACACCGAATATTCCCATCCCCTCAATTTTTATTCAACAAGCAATGAACTTGGAATTACCAGAAAATATGCGTAAAATGCGACAAGTGCTGATTTTAAGTCAATAACAGTAATGTCTACAGGCAAAAGCTATTTTGGAATTCTGGTTGTTGGGGACTGGTGACTAGGGACTGGGGCAGAAACTGGGGAGCAGAGGAAATTATTTGTATTTTCCCAATCACCAATCACCTATTTACGACTTACTGTTACAGGTTCAGTTGCAAACCAAAAGTCCTGTAATTCTTCTTCGGTAAAAATATAGCCAAAAGTAGCAGCGAAATTAACTATTTTTTTTGTATCCCAGTGAGAATTATCAAAAACTCCGGGTTGACGGCAATTTTTATAATACAGATCATAAACACCGGGATCTGAACTTAACATTTCATAAAAACTTTCAACTTGTTCTAAAGACACAGATCACACTCCTAGTTTATGGTTTATTTTGATGATTTATAACTCAAAACCCCAACTTTTTAAAAAGTCGGGGATATTATTCCTAGCCTTTAAAAGTTTTTAAAAACTAGGTTTTTCAATTTTTCTCCACAGTTAAATTATAGCCGTACACAGAGTAGTTAGGACATCAATTAATCATAAAACTCTGATTAAAAAAGGGTTTTACTCCTGACTTAATTACTAAACACTTCCACTGGTAAACGACTAAAAGCTAGACGTTCATTTTGCACATCAACAAAAATTGTATCACCGTCATTAAATTCACCCCGCAAAATAGCTTTAGCAATTTGGGTTTCTAACTCTCTTTGAATGGCACGTTTTAATGGTCTCGCACCAAATACAGGATCATAACCAACTTCTGCTAAAAAGTCTAGTGCAGATGCAGCAAGTCGCAGGGACATTTTTTTATCAGTTAATCTTTGTCTGAGTCTATCTACTTGTAGTTGCACAATTTCTCGCAGTTCTGATTTTTGTAAACCGTGGAAGATGATAATTTCATCAATGCGGTTCAAGAACTCAGGACGGAAACTATTCCGCATTGTTTCCATCACTCGATGACGCATTTCATCATACCTTGAATCATCCCCAGCAACATCCAGAATATATTGAGAACCGATGTTACTAGTCATGATGATAATGGTATTCTTGAAGTCTACCGTTCTTCCTTGGGAGTCAGTGACACGACCATCATCTAAAATTTGCAGGAAAATGTTAAATACATCCGGGTGCGCTTTTTCAATTTCGTCGAATAAAATTACTGCGTAAGGACGACGACGAATAGCTTCTGTTAATTGTCCACCTTCTTCATAACCAACATAACCTGGAGGCGCACCAATTAACCGAGAAACTGCGTGTTTCTCCATGTATTCTGACATATCAATTCTGACTAAAGCTTCTTCTGTGTCAAACATATAAGCAGCTAAAGCTTTAGCTAATTCTGTTTTACCAACTCCCGTAGGTCCAAGGAAAATAAAACTAGCAATGGGGCGGTTAGGATCAGCAAGTCCAGCGCGAGAACGTTGAATGGCATCAGCTACCGCAGTCACAGCTTCACTTTGTCCCACTACTCGCTGATGTAGTTCATCTTCTAAATGCAGTAATTTTTCTTTTTCTGATTCCACTAATTTACTAATAGGAATGCCTGTCCATTTAGAAATGATTTCAGCAATGTCCGCTTCGGTGACTTCTTCCCGTAATAGAGATTTTCCTGTTCCTTGGGCGTTAGCAAGTTCCCTTTCTACGGTTTCTAATTGTCGATGTAATTCTGTGAGTTTACCATATTTCAACTCAGCAGCGCGGTTAAGATCATAGTTTCTTTCTGCTTGTTGAATTTCTAAGTTAACTCGATCAATTTCTTCTTTGATAGATTGAATTTTGGTGATAATATCTTTTTCAGATTGCCATTGGGCGCTGAGTGCGCGTTGTTCTTCTTTAAAGTCGGCAAGTTCTTTTTCTAGTCTTTCCAAACGTTCGCGGGAAGCTAAATCACTTTCTTTTTGTAAGGACAGTTTCTCCATTTCTAATTGGAGAATTTTCCGATCAATTTCGTCTAGCTCTTCTGGTTTGGATGTAATTTCCATTTTCAGTCTAGCAGCAGCTTCATCTACCAAGTCAATAGCTTTATCTGGCAGGAAGCGATCGCTAATATATCTACTCGATAAAGTCGCAGCAGCAACTAAAGAACTATCGGAAATTTTTACCCCGTGATGCACTTCATACCGTTCCTTTAAACCCCGCAAAATAGAAATCGTATCTTGTACATCTGGTTGGTCTACATAAACTTGTTGGAAACGTCTTTCTAAAGCAGCATCTTTTTCTATATATTTACGATATTCATCTAAAGTTGTCGCCCCAATACAACGCAGTTCACCCCGTGCTAACATGGGTTTTAATAAGTTACCTGCATCCATCGCCCCTTGGGTTGCACCTGCACCGACAACGGTATGAATTTCATCTATAAATAATACAATATTTCCACCAGATTCGGTAACTTCTTTTAATACGGCTTTGAGTCTTTCTTCAAATTCTCCTCTAAATTTTGCACCAGCAATTAACGCTCCCATATCTAAAGCAATTAATTTTCTATCTTTCAAAGATTGGGGAACGTCACCCGCAACTATTCGCTGTGCTAAACCTTCCGCAATGGCGGTTTTTCCAACTCCAGGTTCACCAATTAATACAGGGTTGTTTTTGGTTCTGCGGGACAGAATTTGAATGGTTCTTCTAATTTCATCATCCCGACCAATTACCGGATCTAATTTTCCTTGACGTGCTGCTTCTGTTAAGTCACGTCCGTATTTTTCTAAAGATTGATATTTTCCTTCTGGACTTTGATCTGTCACTTTCTGACTCCCACGAATTTGTTTAATAGTATTCTTTAATTTGCCTTCGTCTAAACCAATTTCTTGCAGTAGACTTTTACCAAATCTGTCATCTTTAGCATATCCTAATAATATATGTTCAACGGAAATATATTCATCTTTAAATTCTTGGCGATATTTTTCAGATCTGTCTAATAATGTATCTAAACTTTTACCCAAATATACAGATGTGCTACTTCCTGATACTTTGGGTTGACGGGAAATAAATTGTTCTGTGTAATCTCTGATTTTTGGGATGTTTGCACCGGCTTTCGTGACAATAGCGTTAGCAAGTCCATCCTGCTCCAGCAGTGCTTTCATTAAATGTTCGCTTTCTAGTTGCTGTTGTTGGTACTGTTTAGCTATTTCGGGAGTTTGCGCGATCGCTTCCCAGGCTTTTTCTGTAAATTGGTTCGGATTAGTCGGTTGCATAGTTTTTTTGATATTTGACTTTCATATCGTCATTGTAAAAATACCCTAGCCTTTTTCTGGATCGGTCTTCCCATCCTCATTATGTAGTATTATCCCAAGTTATCAGTTATTTAGTTTAAGCCGATCATGAGTAATTGATAATTAATTATTTACTGTCACCTGTCAACTGTCACCTCAACAATATATAAGTTTTTTAAATCTCTGATCTAGAAAAAAGTGTGCGATGTGGTTTATTGAGAATTAGCCCCATTTATTCTCAATAATCTTGAGAATCACTATCAATTATCAACGAGTTTCCGTCGTTTCAGGATTGATATTGACACACAAGATTTTTGTGGTATGATATATTTATAATCCAAGGGTAAATTATAAGTATAAGTTAAAAAATAAGTAAAACCTTGGTGAAAGTTTTTCTTTTTTGTCTAATTTTGCTTAATGCTTTTTGTTGCACGCAGAGGCGCAGAGTCGCAGAGAAAAGAGTCTATAAACATGATGTTTGGGTGTTCGAGAAATTATATTAATTTTTACCAATCACCAATCACCAATCACCAATCACCAATCACCAATCACCAATCACCAATCACCAATCACCAATCACCAATCACCAATGCCCAAAAAACAAAAGTTTCCTCATTTACTGGGTTCTAAGTGGACAGCACAGCAAAAAGTTGATGGTTGGCGACATTTTCAAGTTGTTAACCGTAAAAATCAGGGTAAGTGGGTCTATGCGGAAATGGTAGCTGCTTGTGACCCTAATGTGCGTTTTTGGATCAATGCCAAATTATTACAGGATAACTCTCAATGGCACGCCGGCTGGCAATCTTTACAGGAAATTAATGATCTGGAAAAAATTAATAACATTACATGATCATACATAAAATTTAACTATTTCATGATTTGATTAACTTTTCTCAGATATTTGAATATTTAATATTAATTAACAACAATGATCGCAGATACTCAGAGATCAAAGATAGATGCAGATTACTTTTGTGTTCCTCCAGTCCCAAAAACCCTAAATTTATATCCTCTCTCAAATCTCAAGTCTATTCTCCTGGTATGCACTGACGATAGTTATGCTCATCAGCAATAACATCTTATTTGCTGCTTAATAAACTTGGGCAATGATTGAATAATTCTATGGAAACCATTAATAAAATACTATTTTAGCTAATTTGTCTTTTGTAACTATTTTTATATAAAAAATTTAAAAATATCAATAAATAAATTTTTTAAGATTTTTTAGAGATTTTAGAGTTTATTTTAGCCTTAATTATCAAAATATCTTTGTAATAAATCAATTATCTTTGATTTGATGATTTTTAGACCCTTTGCTTTTCTAGGAATTTGCACAATAATGGCACTCACAGACCTCACACATCTCCATAACTGGTTGAGTGCTGGGTAAAGGTACAAGCTAAGAAAAGAAACTATTAGAGGTAAAGAAAAATGAAATTAGCAGTGTATGGAAAAGGCGGTATCGGTAAATCTACAACCAGCTGTAATATATCCGTAGCCCTAGCTAAACGGGGTAAAAAAGTGCTGCAAATTGGTTGTGACCCTAAACACGACAGTACCTTTACCCTGACCGGGTTTTTGATTCCTACTATCATCGACACCCTACAAGAGAAAGACTATCACTACGAAGATGTTTGGCCAGAGGATGTGATCTATAAAGGTTATGGTGGAGTTGATTGTGTCGAAGCTGGAGGACCCCCAGCCGGTGCGGGGTGTGGTGGTTATGTGGTAGGTGAAACAGTCAAACTCTTAAAAGAACTTAACGCTTTTGATGAATATGACGTAATTTTATTTGACGTTCTCGGTGATGTGGTTTGTGGTGGTTTTGCAGCACCTTTGAACTATGCCGACTACTGTATGATCGTTACAGACAACGGTTTTGATGCCTTATTTGCTGCTAACCGCATCGCTGCTTCCGTCCGTGAAAAAGCCAGAACTCACCCCCTGAGACTAGCGGGGTTAATCGGTAATCGTACTGCTAAACGTGACTTAATTGAAAAATACGTAGAAGCCGTACCAATGCCAGTTTTAGAAGTATTGCCTTTAATAGAAGATATCCGTGTTTCCCGCGTTAAAGGAAAAACGCTGTTTGAGATGGCTGAGTCAGATCCTTCCCTGAGATACGTTTGCGACTATTATTTAAGTATAGCTGATCAGATATTAGCGCGTCCTGAAGGTGTCGTTCCGAACGATGCCCCTGATCGTGAACTTTTTTCACTTTTGTCAGATTTTTATTTAAATCCGAGTAAACCACAGGTAACAAATCCGGAAGAGGAATTAGACTTGATGATTGTATAAAACAATTTACCTCTTCAGGATGGGGGAGATTATGGCCTTCTTTGATAGTTTTACGGATTCAATCAAACAAAAGTGGTTACAGTTCTTTCAAGTCAACCGTGACTGGATTACCTTGCAAATGGCAGTGGAATCGGTTTATACCCCCGATGGCGGGAAGCGTCCTTCCTCTTACCTCATTCTGGGAGTAGTAAATGCCCTAGAACCTAAATTAGCCCAGTTGATGTTTCCTTTTGCCAAATTAAATCCTGATGCTGATACTCTAATTGACGTGCTAGGGCTGCATTTTGATGCAGATATTGTCCTTGGTAATCGGTTGAGTCCTACCCAAGAAGCAAAAATGTATTCTCATGCTTCCCAAGAGGTTACAGAAAACATTTCTGAAGATCAACCATCAGCAGTCGATGATTTCAGCGTTGTTGAGGAAAAAAACTCTGTTCAAGAGTTAACAATGGACGTAAGTGAACATCAATGGCAAGAAGAAGATTCACTGGCAAGTAAAGATGCGTTTGATTCAATTTCTTTATCTGAGGAAAACATCACAGATGAGTTTAAATCAGCACCTAATTTAGAAACAGAAAAAGACTTTAGCGGGATGTCTTTTGAGACTGTCAATTTAACAGCAGATAACGAACATCAAGCTATAGATGATTTCAATCTATCCGATGAAAATGGATTGGATGATTTAAATCAACCAGATGAAAGTGAATTTCGTGATGTGATTTCTGATGTTTGGGGAGATGATTCATCTCTTCTGGAAGAGGGTGAAGAAAATAATAACCTTTTAGGTGAAGAATTACCTTCTGAGGTTTTTGATGAGTCAGAAATGGCTCGTCTCTTCCCCAACAATATAAATCAGTGAATAGGGGACTGGGGACTGGGGAAGAAAATTTTAGATTTTAGATTTTAGATTGGAGATAACAAAAACAATCCAAAATCCAAAATCTAAAATAAAAAACTCCTGTCACCTGACTCCTGACTTGTAAGCATTAAAAATTAAGGGGAGAAGATTACAATGACTATCGCTACAGAAAATACCGCTTTAAATTTTGAATGTGAAACTGGTAATTATCATACTTTTTGTCCTATTAGTTGTGTGGCTTGGTTATATCAAAAAATTGAAGATAGTTTCTTTTTAGTTATTGGTACAAAAACCTGCGGTTATTTTCTACAAAATGCGATGGGGGTGATGATTTTTGCTGAACCCCGTTATGCAATGGCTGAGTTAGAAGAAGGTGATATTTCGGCTCAGTTAAATGATTATCAAGAATTGAAAAGATTGTGTGAGCAAATTAAACGCGATCGCAATCCTAGTGTTATCGTTTGGATTGGTACTTGTACCACGGAAATTATTAAAATGGACTTGGAAGGTTTAGCCCCCAAGTTAGAAGCGGAAATTGGTATTCCTATTGTTGTCGCTCGTGCTAATGGTTTAGATTATGCTTTTACTCAGGGAGAAGATACGGTTTTAGCTGCAATGGCTAACCGTTGTCCTGATAAAGCACCAGTTTCAGAAACAGAAAAAAATGAACGAAATGCAATTCAAAAGTTATTACATTTCGGGAAGAAAAAGGAAGATGTTGTACAAGAAGAATCAGAATATGTAGATCATCCACCTTTGGTTTTATTTGGTTCTTTACCTGATCCAGTTGTTACCCAATTAACTTTAGAATTAAAGAAACAAGGTGTTAAAGTTTCTGGTTGGCTACCTGCAAAAAGATTTACAGAATTACCTGTGTTAGAAGAAGGTTATTATGTTGCAGGTGTGAATCCTTTTTTAAGTCGCACTGCTACAACTTTAATGAGACGCAGGAAATGTAAATTAATTGGCGCACCTTTTCCCATTGGTCCAGATGGAACTCGCGCATGGGTAGAAAAAATTTGTTCTGTTTTTGGCATTACACCCAAAGGTTTAGATGAAAGAGAAGCGCAGATTTGGGAAAATTTAGAAGATTACGTGCAATTAATTCGCGGTAAGTCTGTGTTTTTCATGGGTGATAATTTGTTAGAAATTTCTTTAGCTCGGTTTTTGGTGCGTTGTGGAATGACTGTTCCAGAAATCGGTATTCCTTACATGGATAAACGCTATCAAGCTGCGGAGTTAGCTTTGTTAGAAAAGACTTGTCAGGAAATGAATGTTCCTTTACCAAGGATAGTTGAAAAGCCGGATAATTACAATCAGGTACAAAGAATTTATGATTTAAAACCTGATTTGGTAATTACTGGTATGTCTCATGCAAATCCTTTGGAAGCGCGGGGTATTAATACTAAATGGTCTGTGGAGTTTACCTTTGCACAGATTCATGGTTTTGGTAATGCGCGGGATATTTTGGAGTTGGTAACTCGTCCTTTAAGAAGGAATAACAATCTAAAAGATTTGGGTTGGGATAAGTTGGTAAGGGAGGAAGCTAAGGTTTAAAACCTAGATAAGTTTTAAAGTTTGCGTGTTCTTTGGCAATTTTGGGCGGATCTTTTGGGGTTCGTCCTTTTTTTGTTTTCTCACGCAGAGGCGCAGAGGACGCAGTGAGGGATGTTATAATTAGTTTTTATTGATTGTTTTTAGAATAAATATGGATAACTTCGTTATACTTATAATAAGTATTCCAACCAGATACAGGCCAAGGGCAATAATTGCCTATAAGTTCTTGTTTTAAGGAAGTTAATTTTTTTAATTGACAACCTTTATTAAAAACATTTGGAAATAAATCACTCAATAATAGTTGCTCTCTTAATATCCAGCCAGAACTCTCCATTGCCCATTTCATTTTATTGACTAATTTTACTTTTACACTAGGTTCAATAAGGATTAATCTAGCATTATTAGTAGAGGCTTGATATAACTCATTAGCCCATTCTAACCACCAGGAATTTCCTAGATTTTCAAAGGAGTTTTGCAAAATTGAAGACATAAATATCAAATTAAAATAGTTATTATTTAAGTAATTAAACCAATCTCCCAGTCTACCATTAACATTTAAAACTTCTAAATTCGGCAAACTAGGTCTAAACATAGCAAATTGACGCATATAGCTACAAGGTTCAATAGCTGTAATCTGGAAAGACATTTTTTGTCTAAATAAGCCTAGTGCAATGCCGACTGCATCAGTACCACTACCAACATCTAATATTTTTTCAGGAATGGGTACATTTTCTTCTCTAAAATAATGAGATAATACTGCTGTCATTGCTATAATTTTTCTGGGCAAGTATTTAAAAGCATAAGCTATTGGAACACCAGGTAGATCATAATCTGGATCTTGTTTTTTTCTTAATTTGTCTAATTCATCAAAACCTTGTTGTATACATTCTTTCATATTATCAATGTCTACAGATATAGCATCAATGTAGTTATTAATAATATGAAGAGCATATTCGTCAACCGAATCGCACCAATTATTGTAATCTTTATCATCAAATTTTAGTGATCTTTGTCTGATAATTTCTCTTTCTATAAGTTTTTCGTAAAAAGTTAATAATTTTTGATAAATAAAATCATCTTTTTGTCTAACTTGTCCTATAAATTCTATTTTCCCTCTTAATGCTGAAGAAAAGTTAACACGGTTCTTATTTTTTTGGTAACGTATGGCTGAATCGTTAATATAAGCTTGAACATATCCATTTTTGTGCCAATCATGGAGCATGGCTCGAACTTGTCTAATATATTTACGAGAAACATTAGGTTTATTATTAACTGTTAAACCTGTAACTTCTTGCCTCTGATTGTCTCCCTGTATTCTAACTTTATTAAAGTTTATTTGAAATCCATTAGATTTAAATATAGAAATTAAATTATCACTTAAGCTAACATCAGTAATTTTAAGACCTGTGATTTTAGCAATTGATAAAGGAAAGTTCTTTACTATAGTTGAAAATGTGATGTCATCAGCATAACGAGTATAAAAACATTTATTTTGTTTGGCAAGCAGACGTAATTCGCTATCTAACTTAGCACAAACAATATTGGATATAATTGGAGAAGTTGGTGCGCCTTGAGGTAATTTACCCTCGTAGCAGCATATATGTGAAATAGTCGTTGCAATTTGACTAGGTAAATTATAAGGTGGGGACATCATAACCCCTCTGATTCTTTGTTGAGTAATTGTAGGAAAGAAGTCTTTTATATCAAGGTTTAAAACAAATTTTTTGTTACAGTGATTTTTAGCATTAGTTACAATATTCCTGCTGGTAGTAAATCCATGTACAGACTGTTTACGTTCAGGTTCATATACTAATCTCAAAACTTCATTCAGTCTTGCCTGTATTTCACGAATTCCCGAAACTGGTGAATATATTTCCCGTGATTCACCATTTCTCTTGGGAATAGTAAATGAAGTATATTTTTCTTCTAATGGAACTGCAAATAATTCTTGTTTGAACCAAAAATAATCAACTTCTAACAAGTCTGCAAAATCTTGAAAGCTGTTAATTTTCCTAAATGACTCTACTATCTCTGAAGCTTCTCTTAGTAAGTATCGCATAAACAATTTACAATAAATTGATACCAAGTATAATAAATACTCTATTTACTATCTGTAGTATATAAATTTGAATAAAATATTAATAACCTACTAATAGCATTCCAGTATTAACCATTAAACAACACCTTTTTTTGGTGTTTTTGGTGACTTGAATATACTCTGTTGCGGAACAACAACAGAAAATCAATGCTTTAGTAGGTGTATAAACAATAGCAATAAAAGAAACGAGTGTCAATAAGTGTTAAACATTATTTGGCTAATTTTTTTATACGGGCGCATACCCTTCATTACCTTCTAGTAGTGGAAGTTCGTTCCCCAGAATGCTAATCAAAGTGGCTCTCACTTTTTGATACTTAGTCTCAGTCCAATTATCTTCCTTCATTTTCTGGATAGACTCAGGAGAACTACCAGCACTAAAACGAGAGCGGGTAGGTTTGAAAAATTGTGTTACATATTCTGCGGCATTTAACTTTGCTATTCTTTGTCCAAAAATCTCAGGATCTTTGATTGGTAACATGGGACTGATAGAAATCCCAATTGGTACACCCGCTTCTGATACGTGCCGTGCAGCTTTTAATCGTGCTTCTATTGATGGACAATGGGGTTCATATCGTAACCGAATATCTTCTGAGTCGGTTGTAATAGTAAAATTCACCCGAATATGCTGGAATTGTTTTAATAAGTCGATATCTCTGACTACAATAGGGCTACGGGTTTGAATCGTTAAGCGTGGTTGAATTTCAACTAATTCTTCAAGAATACGTCTAGTTAAGCCTACTTTATGTTCAATGGGTTGGTAGGGATCTGTAACACTAGACATATAGATTGTATCCCCTGTTTCTAATCTTCTGTCTTGAGACTTAGCTTTACAGGAACGGTGAAGTAAGTCAATAGCATTTTCCTTAACCTTAACCCAATTTCCCCAATCTTTTTGTTGTTCAATAGTAGGAGCAAAAAAGCGGGCATAGCAGTATTCACAACCAAAACTACATCCACTGTAAGGATTCAGGGTAAATTTATAGGCTCTGATAAATCCACTTGGAGAAGTTAGCAAACTGCTACTATTTATATATTCAATTTTGCTTGACGCTATTTTTGATGGAGTGGTTTGATTGATAAATAATACAGAATTTTTCTTATAATTGACTTCCGAAAATTCTGTTAAAGAAAATAAAGAAAGTTGTTCTCCATCTCCATTTATTTTGTATTTCATACAGGCTGTAAATACGAACATTATAACTAAAAAAATGATTAAAGATAATCCTCTTAAATACTTTCACTACTAACAGCATAATCAGATAAAATAGGCGCGTTTGCACCCACGCACGCTGTCAAATTATCAGCTAATTCATCTAAAGCACTTTCCAATTCTTGATCCCTTAACATCAAACATTCTAAACTTCCTTTATTTTTCCGACTTGCTTCTTGAATAATTAACTGTTGTAAATATTCACTCACTGAATTATAACCACCTTCGGCAATTTGTTGATCAATAAAACTTTTCAGTGATTCAGGTAGAGTAATATTAATATTAGTCATGGTGTTTAATTTAGGTTAAACTAGGTTACTCTTATATTAACATTTTACGGTTATAATAAATTGTCAAAGTTTCACTTTTTCAAAATGTCTGAAATTATCACCCTCCAACTACCAGAAACACTGGCACAAAACGGAATGTGGGTTATATAGCAATATTTACGCACATTTTTATAATCTTGGGATATAAGTTTAATTGTATTTTCAATTTGTGTAAATGCGTGTTCTACATCAGAACCTTTTAACTCTATGTATATTTCCAGATAAGGTTCATTGATAACTAATAACCAATCACATTTAACACCTTGAATATCTAAACAGCCATCTACTTGAATTTTCTCAACTTCTATTAAGTTTTCATTGCTAAAAATTATTTTACTACTTTTCTTTTCTTCTATTAAAATATTTTTATGGGTAATCTTTTCAGAACATTTATCTAAATCCACAAATTTTATTCTCCAAATTCCAGGTCTATTAATTTTTCAAAAACTCTACTAAATTCGTTGGATACATCATCAATAATATTTGTATCAATTAAGTGATTTTCTTCATTAATTAAACTTTCAATCATGCCATTTTTAATAGTGTAAGCAGCAATATCATTAATATCTAACATTTGATTTTCGGGAACTATTTTAAATAATTCTCTGAGTAAATCATTTTGTTCAGGTTTTTCTTTTAATGCTTTAAAGGTATTTCCTGCTTGAATGAGGTTATTAAAAGCTGTTAATATGTAAGGACTGTGAGTAGTAATAATAAATTTATGTTTTCTTTCAGTTGTATTGAAAACTTGACTAATTAAACTAACAATATGTTTTTGTGATGTAGGAAATAAATGTGCTTCAGGTTCTTCAATGATAAAGATGCGATGAGATGAAGTGAAAAAAGGTAAAATTGCTAATATAAGTGCCATAGGTAAAGCCTCTTGTTGTCCAGATGAAGAATGAGACAAGTTTATTTTCCTGTCATCGTCAGTGTATATCCAGTCTTCTCCTTTTTCACGAATATATTTTCCAACAATTATTTTATTTACTAATTCATCAATATCATCTTTATATTCTAATAAATTGATATCTTTTCTGGCTTGATACAAGTTTTTAGCTCTTTCATAGGCTGAACCAAATTCTTTAAGAAAATAGTCAATGGTAATATTTTCTGATAAAAAAGAAAACACATTACTTTGTAAAACGGCAAAAAATGATCTACCTGCGGGAATAAAAGTTAGTAGATCAAGATTGCTGATATTTTTTCCTGATAGAATGTATTTTGAAAATATCTCATCTATAAATTCTCCTATATTTAATTTGCTAATACTGGAGGAATTATTTTGAGTTTTATCTCTATCATCAATAATTGTTTTTGTATATTCAGAAAGTAATTTTCTACGAATATTAATTAGATGTTCTGAATATTCTAAAATTAGAGTATATTTGTTTTTGGTGGATTGCTTGGTATACAAGCGAATATAATAATTTTGAAACTCGTAATTTATGTGATATGTGATATCAAATTGTTGAAAATTCCAAGAATATTCAGGAAATATTTCTTTAAAATTCTTAATAATGCTTTTATCAAATTCACTTTTTTTGTGGTTTTTTAAAATCGAATTTCTATATTCAATTAAGAAGGTTTTAAAAAAATAAACTAATTTGGCAATTACGCTTTTACCACTGGCTTCTTGTCCAATAATAATATTAATCTTGGATAAATTAAATTCAGCTTCATTTATGTTGAGAAAGTTTTTAATTGTTAATTTTTCCATAAGTAAAATTTGAGAATTAATAATATGTTTGTATTTTTTAATATATAAATTCGCAATATATAGCGTTTCCCAATCTGGTGAATTACAAAATCATCTGCGTCTATTTGTATTTAATTATTACTACTTGCACATCACTTGAATCGGAATTTTAATATTATACATAATATTTTGCAAATTTAAAATCCGTAAAAATATCATCATTTAATGTATCATCAAATAGTATAAGCAGGTATCATTCTTAATCATGAAAACCTTTTGTGGTAACTAAGTTGGAGGATGTCGCAGGTTGTTTGAAATATGATGGTGAACCTGCAACCCTGGAAGATATGGAAGATGCGATTCGTCAAGGTGTTGAGGAAATACAGTTTTAACCAGGTAATTCTAAAGGTTGAGAAGGAATAATAAACATTAATTCTGCACCTTCTGGTTTAGTTTCTTTAGATGGTTTTAATTGCAGCCATTCATGAAAACTAATTCCTAGTTTAGATATTGCTTGTATTTCTGTTTGATAAGATTCAAAGCGGTTATTAGTTTCAATCATTGATTCCATGACTGCAAATACTTGGGGAAGTCTTTGAAAAGCTGCGTGTTTTAATTCATCGTGATTTGGACCAAACCATCCACCTTGAACTTCGATACGATCTAAAATTGCTGGTGGTAATGAATCAATCCATTGTGTATGATCTTTGGCAATTTTAAATAGATTGTTACGTTGATTTTCAAATACAGCATTTTCATCTAAATCCGAATTTATCCATTGATAAATTTTTGCTAATCTCTTTAAGTCTATTTGTCCTTGAAATTCTGGATGTAGATATACTGCTGGATTCGATGTCAGTAAAATATTAATATATTTATGAATACGTGATTGAAGAACTTTTTGCCCTTCTTGAAATCTACGAATTGCTGTATCATGTTCTTCTAGTTCTAAATAACATCGTGCTTCGGCTAGGTAAGCTAAAGATAGAGTTAATAAATATTCATCCGCAATTTGGCTTTGTTTTTCGATTTCTGTATCTGTGAAGCTAGTATAAATATGTTCAGCTTCTAAAAAACGATTGATAGCTTGTAATGCGCTATCCCTTCTATTCTCAAACTTAGTCATGGTAAAAGCATTCATAGCTAAATCAAGTGCAGCACGAAAATTTGAGTAGAAACTCAAATCAATTTTACGGTTGACTTTGTTTAATAACTCCTCGGCTTTTTGTAGTCTTTTTTCCAGTTCTTTCAATCGCTGTGCTATGACAGCAAAACCCATCACAGAAACACCAAGATTGAGAATACTAGCAGTAGTAGATACTTGCAAAATACTTTGAGAAAATTGTAAAGTTTTCCCTATTGCATCTATTTGATTTTCAATACCATCTAAACGCTGATTTACATCAGAAAAACCTTTAGCTGAAATTGCCGCATTCGCGCCTGAAGCAATTAAATTAAGTATGCCAGTAACAGGATCAAGTCCTTGTATCACCAGAGGAAGAAAGGTGGGATCTGGAGGAGCAACTGAATTAGTGTCTCGCAACCAAGTTACAATTTTCTTACTTGCTACATCCCGAATTACACCCCCAACCCGTTCAAATGTTCCATCTTGTAAGCCTTTAGCAACCCAACTTGCTAATGCAAAGGTCACTTGAATTGGTATCATAATTTTTTCCTACTTGTAAAAACTTCAGCAGCGTTATGTATAACAATAAAATTGTATATTATTTTATATTGCACAACATAACCATGCTTAGTTAATTATCCTTATAGTGTTGTATTTTGACAATATAGTGAAATGTTTTTTAACGTTTGCGTGGCGTGTGGGATAAATACTGCAAAGGAAATAAAAGTCACTGGAGATAGATATCATGTCATTCCCCGCACCCGACCTAGCAAATAACTGGCAGTTTACAGAAATATGGGTTGATCCCACTTCTGTACCACCTTATATTTTAATGTTGCTTGGTGACGATAAAAATAATTTTTGCATTTTAGATCCCACAGAAAATTACAAGATAGTTTTTGCTTGTTCCAGTTATGAAGAAGCGAAAATTTGGCTGCTTGAGGATGAATATGAGCGTGTGGAAGGTCGAGTTTTAGCGGAACAGGTAGCTTAATTTTTTTCTAACTTTACTTTGATGTTTTTCAGGTTAGCTTAGTTATATGTTATTATATCAACCATTGACTTTTTATAATTTACCAAATCTTCCCATACATGAAACGTCTTTACTACGGTGATAATCTCCAAGTTCTCAGAGAAAATATTCCTGATGAATCTATTGATTTAATTTACCTTGATCCGCCTTTTAATTCTAAAGCTAACTATAATATTATCTTTAAAAATGCTACTGGTGAAAAATCAGATGCACAAATTACCGCTTTTGAAGATACCTGGAGTTGGGGAATAGAATCAGAAAGATTTTTAGATGAAATTCAAGATAAAAAAGGTGAATTATATCAATTTTTATATTTATTAGTAAGAACATTAGGTAAAAATTCATTATCAGCTTATTTGGTAATGATGGCAATTAGATTAATAGAATTACATCGGGTTCTTAAATCTACAGGTAGTTTATATTTACATTGTGATACTACCGCTAGTCATTATTTAAAAATGATTTTAGATTTAATATTTGATGCCAGAAATTATCGGAATCAAATTACTTGGAAACGTACTAGCAGTCATAGTGATGCTAAAAAGTATGCGAGAATTACAGATATTATTTTCTACTATGTCAAATCTAATGAATTTACTTGGAATCCTCAACGGTTGAGTTATTCTGAAGAATATATCAAACAATATTATTGTAATATTGATAGCGACGGGAGAAGATTTCAATTTGATAATTTAACAAAACCAAAAGCAAGCAAAGGTTATTTTTATAAACTGTTAGATTGTGATCCTCCTGAGAATGGTTGGAGAATGCCAGAATCTCGCGCTCAAGAGTGGCTAAGTCAAGGTAAAATTGCCATACCACCAACAGGAAAAACACCACGTTATAAACGTTATTTAGATGAGGTTCAAGGTAAAGTTATCCCTGATATTTGGGATGATATACCACCTATTAATTCTCAAGCTAAGGAAGCTTTAGGATATCCTACCCAAAAACCTTTAACATTATTAGAAAGAATCATTCAAATTAGTAGTAATGAAAATGATATCATTCTTGATCCATTCTGTGGATGTGGTACAGCTATCCATGCAGCAGAAAATTTAGGCAGAAATTGGATCGGTATTGATATTACCCATTTAGCAATTTCTTTAATAGAAAAACGTTTAAAAGATGCTTTTCCGAGTAAATTTGTTGAAGATGAAAATAAAAATCAAAAGTTAGTACCAGGGATAGAATTTGAAGTAGAAGGTACACCACAAGATTTAGCCGCAGCCATAGATTTATTTAACAGAGACGCTTATCAATTTCAATGGTGGGCGTGTTCTTTGGTGAATGCACAACCTTATAAAGATAAAAAGAAAGGTGCAGATGGGGGAATAGATGGTTTAATCTTTTTTGAAGATGTTATAGATATTAAAAAATTAAATAAAACAGCAGTTAAAAAAATCATTGTGAGTGTGAAAGGTGGGAAAAATATTAACGCATCTATGATTAGAGATTTGCGCGGTACTATGGAAACAAATAAAGCAGAAATTGGATTATTTGTTACCCTCACACCTCCCACCCAACCAATGATTAAAGAAGCTGCATCTTCCGGTTTTTATAAAGCTGGAAATGGTAGAAATTACGCTAAAATTCAGATTTTAACGATTGAGGAATTATTAACAGGAGAAAAACGACCGGAATTTTTTGATATGAAGCAGGGAGAATTGACATTTAAAAAAGCACAACGCGAAAATCAAGATATAGGAGAACAGGGGGAATTGTTTTAGATGATTTTTATGGAGATATTAACTAACAACAAAAACTAACAACAAAAACTCAGGACTTACGCAAAAGGGAACGAAAGTAGGGGTAATTCATGAATTACCCCTACGCAAGAATAAGGTTTTCAGTCACATCTTGCGTAAGTCCTAAAACTGTATATCTACGCAGGTATATTTATCTAGATACAGCAGATTTCAGATCAATCAAGATCAATCAGTTATAGAATCTAAATTGAAACCTATACAGAAAGAGAGTTTTACTCCTGACTCCTGACTCCTGTTGTATTTAGATAAAGCACGAGGTACATCTGAGGTACATCTTGAGCTTCCTTGTCAGTGGGAAATTTGATTTTTTCTTCAGGATTAAGTTTATTATGTAATAATACCTGTTGACAAAGTGCTAAACCTTGATTCCAAGCGTGTCTAGCTACTCCTGCGTGTTGCGCCAGTAGTAGTCGTTGTTGCTTGTTAACTTTGAGTTGGGTTTTGAATCATAGTAGCATACAGTGATTTTACTGTAATTCTGTCACAAAGCCAAAAGATAACAGGAAATTTTCAGCAAATGTGAGTATTTGTTATTATTGGTTAAGAAAACAGTAACTAGCTACTAACCCTCTCTACTATCCAGAAACAACTTCTCAACTCGAACCCCAGAAAAAGTTTTAGACTGATAAAGACACAAGCTTTAATGGAAGTGTCAACTGCTCAATTAAGACTCAAGAATCCCGATGTTAACAGGTACAATTTTGCAGAGTGGAAAATATACCATTATCCAAGAAATAGGGAGAGGTGGATTTGGTATTACTTTCAAAGCTACGCATCGTTACTTAGGTCAAGAAGTAGTGATGAAAACTATTAACGAACGGCTCAGGCAACATCCTGATTTTCCTAAATTCGAGCGTCAATTTCAAGATGAAGCTAGAAGATTAGCCACTTGCGTCCATCCTAACATTGTCCGAGTTAGTGACTTTTTTGAGGAAAATGGTTTACCTTACATGGTGATGGAATATATTCCAGGGGAAACTTTAGGACAAGCCTTTGTGTCACCAGGAATACCTTTATCAGAAGCAACCGCAATTCATTATATTCGCCAAATTGGGGCAGCATTGCAGGTGGTACATAATAACAGTTTGCTGCACCGAGATATTAAACCTGATAATATTATTCTCCGCCAAGGCACTCAGGAAGTTATACTGATTGATTTTGGCATAGCTAGAGAATTTAACAGCGGTGTTAAACAAACTCACACTGGTTTAGTGAGTGAAGGCTATGCACCTATTGAACAGTATTTAAGCCAAGCAACACGCACCCCAGCTACCGATGTTTATGGTTTAGCTGCTACTTTGTATGCACTTTTAACCGGACAAGTTCCCATACCGGCATTATTACGAGATAGACAACCAATGCCTTCTCCCCGTGAACTGCAACCCTACCTGAGTGCAGCTATTAATCAAGCAGTTATGCGCGGTATGGCTGTGGAGTCTCGGTTTCGTCCGGCGACGGTAGCAGAATGGTTACAATTATTACCTGGAAGCGGTTTGGAGATGACACCGCAATTACTTACTCAACCCGCACCAACGATTAATGTATCAGCACTAGAAGCAGAAAATCGGCAAAAACAACCAGCACCTATTCCTGCTCCTATATCATCACCAGTAAGTAAAGTTACAGTATTACTAAACAAAATTGTTACATCTAAGGCATTTCTTAGCGTGGGTGTAGCTTTGGTAGCTATGACAGCAGGGTTTACTGTGACAAGAATGTTACCGAAATCTCAATCACAAGCCCCCAAGCCACTTTTTGAACAACCTCTTCCAGAACCTACTACACCACAACCTGTAGTTGAAACTACACCTTCACCGGAAAATCAAGATAATCAAACTCAATCTTCTAGTGAGTCGGCATCATTTTCTACTTCAGAACGACGCAAGCGCAAACGTAATTTTTCCCCAGAACCAACTCCCACTAACGAGAGTGTTTCTCCAGAAACTGCGCCTGAACAAGAAAATTCTTCAGAACTTACACCCCGCAAAAATCAGCAAACTACATCTACACCTGTGGTTAATCCCACACCTTCATTAGTGGAGAAGCTACGGGAAGCTAAATCATCTCCTCAACCTACCCCATCTCCAGAAAAAGAACAAGAAAATATCTCACCTCCTGCTATTGAAAATAAGGACTCTGCTCAACCGGAAAAACCAGAAGCACCTGTAGTTATACCAACAGCACCGCCACAACCGAAAAATTCTGTGGTTGTACCCACAACACCACCTAAGCAATCTGAGAGTAAAGATTCTTCTGCTGTGGTTGTACCAACACAAGAAACAAATTCAAAAGAAAAAAATGCAAATGCACCTGCTAATAATAATTAGGGAATGCTATTGAAAGTCTTCTCGTGGAGGCAGGTAAGAGTTTGGTTTATCTGTTGGTAACAAAATTTTTTCATCTTTCCTAATCTCCTAGCAGATAGAGGAGTATATAAAAAATTATGCTCCATTAGCTAGAAGTTAGAAAATATTCAGGTTTTTATAATTTGAATTCATTAAGTAGTCTGCTTAAAAAACGTCATACACTCATCCTCTGAAATAGGAGAAATAATTATGACAATGACAGGATTAGATACTTTTGATGCTACTGTACAGAAAACAATTCCTTGGATTAATGAGTTAGGAAAAGAGTTAGGTTGGGAAAATAAACACCAAGTCTTTCAAGGTTTGCGAGCTACATTACACGCATTGCGCGATCGCTTGACTGTGGAAGAAGCTGCCCATTTGGGAGCGCAATTACCCATTCTTCTAGGTGGATTTTATTACGAAAATTGGCGACCAGGTGCAAAACAAACTAAAGATAGAACAAAGGAGGAATTTTTACAGCATATTCGGGATTATTTCCGCAATGTTAATGCTGATATTGATCCAGAAACTTTGGTGCGTGCAGTTTTTAAGGTTATGGCTCAAAGAGTTTCCCCAGGAGAAATTGAAGATGTTATTCACATGATGCCCCCAGCTTTGCGAGAACTTTGGCCGGAAACTGTGCGTACTTAATTATTTAATTAAAATGGGGCATTTTCATCTTTGTTGAGTTGCCCCAAAGATCATTTCAATGGTGACAAATAACTAATCCTTTTCCGATCTAGTTGCCAATTTTTTTATGAATTAACCGCAAAGTACGCAAAGTACACAAAGGAAGAGAAGGAAGAGAAGGAAGAGAAGGAAGATAATTAGTAATCTTTTGGGGGAAAGGGAGTAAAATCAATATTTTCAGGGTATTTTGTTATTTACAATTGATTGAGAATTAGTATATAATATTTTCGCACCTTTATCATAAAAACAGATGACACAGGGGAAAATATTACTCGAACCAGGGACTTTATGGAAGAGGGTAAAACAAACTACAGCACACGCTTTAGAATGTGAAGCTTTAAAATATATTCCCACAGAATTTGAATTTGTGGAACAAGATGGGGTTAAATTTTTAGTGAGAATTTTAGCAAATCTCAACCGTAAAAAAGCCGCAAAAGAACAACAAGAAAAACAAACTGCTAAGACAGGTAAAGAATTTAATCCTTTTTTACCTTATGAACAAGATTTATTTGTAACTGACATTTCCGAAACTCATGTTTGTATTTTAAATAAGTTCAATGTTGTTGATTATCACCTATTAATTATTACCCGTGCTTTTGAGGAACAGGAAAGTTTATTAACTCTCGAAGATTTTACGGCAATGTCGGCTTGTTTGGTTGACTTTGATGGGTTAGTATTTTATAATGGTGGTAAAATTGCTGGTGCAAGTCAGCAACATAGACATTTACAAATAGTACCAATTTCGGGAAAAGAAATACCCATTGCAGCATTAATAGAAACAGTTAAATTTACAGAAGGTATCACAACTATACCCGGACTGCCTTTTTTACACGCTTTTACAACTTTTGCACCTAATGAAACAGCAGGGGTGACGTTAGCAAAATATTATGCTTTACTAGAGATGGTAGGCATTCAGGCAGTTGATAATAATCAACAATCGGGAGCATATAATTTTTTAGCAACGCGAGAATGGATGTTAATTATACCACGTTTGCAGGAGGAATTTGAGTCAATTTCTATTAATTCTCTAGGGTTTGCCGGTGCTTTGTTGGTGAGAAATACTGAACAAATGCAGTTAGTTAAAGATATTGGTCCAATGAATATTTTAAGGAAGGTTGCTTTAGATTTTTCCCAGGAATTATAAATTCAGTTTCGCGCAATCTCCGTCAGGAGATCCCGCAGGGTAGACGCTAAGGAGCAAAGACGCAAAGTTTCAGATTTGAAAATAATCTGCTTACCCTTAGGTAAGCAAGCTACATCTGCATTAAAAAATCTGTTTTCTCTCCATAAGGAAATTAATTTATGGAATCTCTAGATATAAAATGGATTAGATCGCAATTTCCCGCATTAAACCAAACCATTAACGGAAAACCAGCGATATTTTTTGATGGACCTGGAGGAACTCAAGTTCCGGGTGCAGTTTTGGATAATATCAATGATTATTTAGTTAGGTCTAATGCTAACGCTCATGGTTACTTTACCACCAGTGCGCGAACAGATGCGGTAATTAATTCTGCCAGAGCAGCGATCGCCGATTTTTTAGGATGCGATCATGATGAAGTTGTATTTGGTGCAAATATGACTTCTCTCGCTTTTAGTGTCAGTCGTGCGATCGCTAGAGAATTACAACCAGGTGATGAAATTATTGTCACAAAATTAGATCACGCTGCTAATATTTCTCCCTGGGTTGCTTTAGAAGAAAAAGGTGTAAATGTTCAATTTGTTGATATCAATATTTCAGATTGTACCCTAGATTTAAATGATTTAGAAACCAAAATTAATGAAAAAACAAAATTAGTTGCCGTCACCTATGCTTCTAATGCTGTGGGAACAATTAATGATATTGCAAAAATAGTCAAATTAGCCCATAGTTTTGGGGCTTTAGTTTTTGTTGATGCTGTGCATTATGCGCCCCATGCACCGATAAACGTCCATCATTTAGATTGTGATTTTCTCGCGTGTTCAGCTTATAAATTCTTTGCGCCCCACCTTGGTATTTTATACGCCAAAAAAGAACATTTAACCCGATTTTCTCCCTATAAAGTTAGACCTGCATCTAATGAAGTTCCATCGAGATGGGAAACAGGAACATTAAATCATGAAGGTTTAGCGGGGTTAGTAGCAACAATTAATTACTTAGCTAAATTAGGTTGTCACGTTTCCCCAACTTTAGATAATGAATTACTGGAATCTTTAATAGCAGCAGATAGAGAAGGTTTAACTACTTTTCATTGTCCTCGGTTTTTAACTTCAGAAACACCAGAAAACCATGAATTAGCATCAGCTTATCATAGTCGTCGTGCAGCTTTGTTAGCAGCAATGACAGCGATTCAACAATATGAAAGAGAATTAAGTAAAAAATTGATTGATGGGTTGTTAGAAATTCCTGGAATTAAGATTTATGGAATTACAGAACCGGAAAAATTTAACTGGAGAACTCCCACAGTTTCCATCACAATTGAAAGTAAAAAATCGGCAGAAATAGCGAAGTTTTTAGGAGAACAGGGAATATTTACTTGGCATGGAAATTTCTATGCTATTGAACTGACAGAAAAGTTAGGTGTAGAAACATCAGGAGGGTTATTAAGAATTGGATTAGCACACTATAATACTGTAGATGAAATTGGGGAACTTTTGCAAGTTTTAAACTGTTAATAACTCAAATATCCCCCTTAATAAGGGGAGCATCCCAATTTTGAAAAAATAAACACAGCCACACTAAAAAATCTCTTAAACTCTCTTACCTTTGTGTCCTTTGCGCCCTTTGCGGTTCAATCATATTAAACCTAGTATAATTTTCTGCCGTTAGATAAAAATAAATTTACACATTTAGGATGATTTTCTTATTTATCCTTCACCATTATTTTGACGGTGGTTTGCAGCTTGCAATAACAAAGATTCAGCAAAAGCGATCGCCTGATTTGCAGATTTTCCACCCGCTAACTGTGCTAATTCATCCCGACGGGTTTTTAAATTATCCAAACTGGTAACTCTCACGACGGTTCTTTGTTCAGTGTTACCATTTTTATTAATTACTTGTTTATCAACTCGAAAATGACGATCTGCCATTGCCGCAACTAAAGGTTGATGAGTCACACATAAAACTTGTTGATTTTGACTTAATTGATGTAATTTTTCCGCAATAGCTTGGGCAACTCTACCAGATACACCCACATCAATTTCATCAAATATCATTGTTTCCGCCCCATCTTGTTGATTAAAACAAGCTTTTAAAGCTAGTAAAAATCGGCTCATTTCCCCACCAGAAGCAATTTCTGTTAACGGTTGAATAGGTTCACCGGGGTTAGGACTAAACATAAAAGTGATTTTATCTGCACCCATAGCAGTGGGAGAAGTCGGTGTAATTTCCACTTGAAATTTGACCTTTTCCATTGCTAAAGGTTTGAGTTCAGCTAATAAATGAGATGCTAAATTAGCCGCAGTTTGCCGACGTAGTTGGGTTAATTGTTGACTGATTTGGTTAAGATATTGTAAACCAACTTGTTCTTGTTGTTCTAAACTTTCTATAGATTGTTCTTGGTTATTAAGTTCAGCTAATTCTATTTGAATGCGTTGATAATATTCAATAGCTTCTGTGAGAGTTGGTCCATATTTTCGACAAATTTGTTTTAATTCTCGGATGCGTTCTTCTACTTCTTCTAATCTTTGCGGATCAGCTTCTAAACTTTCGCCATAAATGCTAATTTGTCTACCCACTTCCATCACTGTAGCGACTGCATCCCGCACTAATTCTAAAATCGGTTGCAGTTGGGAATCAAATTCAACAATATGATTTAATATAGTTTCACTATCACCTAATAAATCAGCAGCAGTGGGAGATTCGGCATCATTTTGATATAAAGATTGATAAATTTTATAACTCATTTGTTGCAAATCAACAACATGATTTAACCTCTCTCTTTCCTGGGTTAATAGTTCCATTTCCTGCGGATCATCAAGATTTGCTGCACTTAATTCCTGAACTTGATAGGTGAGTAAATCGAGTTGTTGTAAGCGTTCTCTTTCCGAAGTGCGGCGTTTTTCTAAAGTTTGGTATGCTTGTTGATAGGCACTATAAGCAACAGAAACCTGTTGACGTTTTTGAATTAAATCATCACCACCATATAAATCTAACCAATCTCGCACTTGTGCAGATTGTCCCACTTGTACAGTTTGACCTTGGGCAGTAATTTCTACTAGGCGATCGCGCAAATTTCCCATCATTTGCCGATTTACCAACACCCCATTTACCCGTGATCGACTGCGGATATTATTGTTATTTGCGGTAATTTCTCGACTAATAATTATTGAATTATCATCAATTAAATCAATTTCTTGTTCACTTAACCAAGCCGATAAAATTGCATTAACACTAAAAGTCCCTTCTACTAAAGCGCGACTTGTTCCAGTGCGAATCACACGACTAGAAATTTTACCACCTAAAATCGCATCAATCGCATCTAAAATGATTGACTTTCCCGCGCCGGTTTCACCGGTTAAAACATTCAAACCAGCACCAAATTCTAATTCTAACTGGTCAATGAGGGCAAAATTTTCAATTCTGAGACACAGCAACATCAGGCCACAATCTCCGTGAAGGTAAATGCCGGATTTTTAGAATACTTCTTAATTTTATCCCTATCCAACCGATAATGTATAGATGGTGATTCTTTAAGTAGCAGGTTAAGTAACTAATGTTACTAAGTTGGGCTGAATAGGATTTACAGGATTAAAGAATCAACCTAAGAATTACTCACAGAATACTCCACTGAACAAGGGTTATCAATACGTTTGGAAGCATCTAATATTTCAATGCCAATAATATTTCCAGATTCGTCATAATCTAAAATAACTCCTGGTTTTTCTTCATCACTTTCTTCAACTTGTACATCACTGAATATAATTCTTAAAACATCAACTTCTGCATTGTATGTGATTTTCATAATTCTCTCCAGTATTTCTCAATTTTGCTAGTGCGATAAACAGTAATTACAACTGTAGGATCAACATCATCTGCCACAATAACACGCAGTAAGAAAAGTTTACCAGTACCAAAATCAATTTTTGATTGATATACTTTGCGTCCTTCTTTTTCAAGAAGAATTTGTTGAGGATTTTCTAAAACCGATTCAACTAAAGAAACAGAAATTTTTCGGCGTTCCATTTCTGTTTGTGCGTGACGAGAAATCTGGTATCTCATTTCATATCTATCTATATTAATGTTATAACCAACTTTTTGCTAATTCAAGAATAAACATAATTGAATATATAGGTTAGATTTTAGCAATGTTCCTAAAATCAATTATAGCCTCAACCTGTTCATCCTTAAATCCCATAAATCTTGACTTTGACAACTACAAACCCAAAGTCCTACCCAGAAAACCCGCAACATCAAAGTAACGAGTATCACCCACAGTCTGGTATTTCAACACCGTTTTTAACCCATTTTCTGCTGGTGCAGATTCCCATACATGAGATTGAAAATTTACCTGATTTACACCACCACGTAAAGCTTCATTTAACACCCTTCCCACCAGTTTACCCTGTGCCGGAACTTGTAAATTTAACACTTTCGCCAAAGTTACAGCCACATCTGCATTACTTACCGGTGCTTCATCTACATACTGCTGTTTAAAATCTGGTCCGATAGCAGTCATGTTATTAAAAGTATCCGCACGGCTAAAACTTCCGTGCATTCCCTGACCTTGTTGTAAAGTAGTATCAGCTACAACCACACCGCAAGCTGTGGGTACACCACAACCCGTATCAAAAGAACGGAAATTAACAACTATTGAAGGTGTAGGAGTGCGTGATTTTCCTTGTAATTTGATTGCACTTAAAGGTAATGTACCGGGGATTTTTCCTAAAGCATCATTGACAAACAAACCACTTACATAATCTTGTTTGAGGAGAGAATTAACAATTTTTTGGACGTAATCTTTTTGATTTTCATTGTTTGGCAAATCAGGTAAATAAATTAAATCAGAACCACCATTACCAGCAATAACTATCTCTGAATTTTGCGAATCTTTGCCTAAAATACTATTAGTAGTATTAGTAGAAAATTGTCCTTGTGTCGGTTCAACTATTGAATTTTCCTGATCTGGGTTAAATAAAGCAAGTTCTAAATCATGTGCTAAATCAATTCCTAAAAAACCAGGAGGTAAAAAACCAGCAGGGACATTTTCATAACTGAGACTTGCTGCATAACTAGTTTTACTTTCTTTACTAATGGTAGAAAAACCATGATCCGCAGTCACAAATATATTTGTGTTTTTTGCCAAATCTAATTTTTTTAAAGTAGCGATAATCTGCGCTAAATTATTATCTACATTGCGTTTTGCAGCTTGAACAGTAGAACCATTGATACCAGGAACAAGTTGATTTAAACTATCACCGTGATTGTGTTGTGTTCCATCTGGATCACGTGACCAATAAACCAAAACAAAAGGTTTTTTTCGTTGTTTAAATAGAGGTAAAATCACCTTAGTTGTCGCATCTACAAAATATTGCTGTTGTTTAATATTGGCAACTTTTGCACCGGGATTTTGACTATCACCAGCTTTACCATTTTCACCCCGTGATGGTGTAATTAAAGGTAGGGAATTTTGGGTTAATAATTTGCTAATTTCCTCACTCAGAGGTATTCCTGTTGATGTACCAGTAGCGTCATCAATAATAATTGTCGGTTTACCCGTTTCTTGAGTGATATCTTGAATTAAAACAGGACCTAATTTACCTACCGCCGCAGTGCTAAAACCTGATTTTTTCGCTATCGCTAAAAGACTAATTTCATTTAAGAAATTATTACCAAATTGTTGGTTAACTTCTCTGAGAACTGCGTCATTTTCTAAAAATGGAACTATGGTATTTTTCGCGCTTTTAACTGGTACATTAACTTTAATATTATTGCTAAAATCTCCTGTATCACCTAAATAATGACCTGTAGCAATCACAGAAGCATTAGCTGTGGTAAAAGTAGGAAATAGAGAATGAGAGTTAACAAAATTTACACCTTGTTCTTTAATTGACTGTAAAGTGGGTGTATCCGTAGCATTTACAGTCATGGGACGTAAACCATCAGTCACAAAAATAACTGCATTGTGTGGTTGAGGTGGTTTAGCAAATACTTGAAAACCAATAAAAACAGCAATTAAACAAACTAATAAAATAACCCAGCGATCACCTTGTGTAAAAATCCTCATTATCTTAGTGATTTTTAGGACATGAAGATTTTACAACCTATAGCATCAAATAATACTTAAATTTCTGTAAAGAATCATAAGATTAAATAATATTAAGATCCCCGACTTCTTTAAGAAGTTGAGGATCTGAGGAATTACGCAAGATTAAAAATTAATAATAAGAAAAAACCGCAAATCACAAGTTTAAAAAATTAACAAACAGTTTGGCGAGTCTTTTCTGTATTGATAGGTTTAACGAGGTAAAGCTTCAACATATACCACACAATATTCATCACCAAAGGAATTTTTTGGAAGAACTTCTCAATTACAGATTTGTTACTGTTTTTGAGATCAATCAATTTCTGATTATTGATCGCACATTGTTCCAAATTCCAGAAGAAATAGGGATGATTTGTATTGAGAATCACAGGAAAAGCCCTAGCTGCGGTTTTGTTGGTTTCTGTGATCACTTGACTATTGTATTTACGGGGATGAATTCCTAAAATTTCATAAAAATTCGCCCGTTCAAAAACTGTCATAGTATGGGTGACAAACACAGTTAATAGGAAAAAACGCACCCATAAACGTGCTTTCCAATTATTCCATAAATGAGGTTGAGAACGTAACAAAGCCTTGAAAAAGTCACCATGTCTATTCTCATCCTGACACCAGCTTTCAAACTTCCTAAATAAAGGATAAAATTGAAATTCTGGATGCTTTTCGATATGGCGATATACCAAAATATAACGCCAATAACCAATTTTCTCCGATAGGTAAACTGTATAAATTACCCATTCTGGAGGGAAGAAAGTATAAGTCCGGTTTTTAGTAAGATAACTCAAGTCAAGGGATAAATTAAAATCCGCCATTGACTTGTTTAAAAAACCCGCATGACGGGCTTCATCCCGTGCTAAATATTCAAATGCTTCAGAGAGTAAAGGATTACTGTCTTTGATACGACGAGATAATTCTTTAAACAATAAAAACCCGGAAAATTCCGAAGTACAAGACCGTTCTAGAAAGTCAATAAAGGCAAGTCTTTTTTCTCCCTGAATGTGATCCCAAGACTGTTTAAATTCATCATCTCTGATAAAATGATGACGGTTATAATCTGCCTTGAGTTCATCAACTACAGACCTGATTTCTTCTTCATAACCGGAAATATCCATTTTCGCCACAGCATCAAAATCTGTGGTATAAAATCGGGGTGTTAATAATGTTTCTTGAACAGGTGCTTTGACACCTGGTTTCAACAACTCAACTGGGGGAGTTTCCAAAGACTTAACCATGATACTCCTTTTGCTATTTTATCCTTGTAGAATTATCTAAACATAAATAGTAATGAGTAGTCATCAGTTAAATTATTGAAAGTAATTTGTACAAAATCATCTGAGATAATTTAGCAATTACAGAAAATTTTTATGTCATTTTTTCTATATTTAATTACTCGTTTTTGCTTTTGCTGCTAGTGATGGATACTTACCAACTTCTATTAAAAACTGTCTTTCTTGAATCCGATCATCATTGTTAAAATCTAAAATACGTGCTGTTACTTCACCAATATCTGTTAATGGTTGAATCACAGCTTCCTCAAGTCGAAAATGATCACCCCAGAAGTCTCGACGGGGATTAAAAAATCTCACCAGTTCACCATTTCGCCAATTAATTGAACCTAAATCTGTACCTTTTTGCAAATTACAAAAAACACACGCATAACAAAGATTATCCTCTGTGCTTGTTCCACCGTGTTTAACACTAATAATATGGTCAACTTGACAAGATAAGGTATCTTCCTCTGAAATTAGACAATATTCACAGATATTTCCAGCACGTTCCACAACTAACCGTCTTGTTTCTAAATTAATGTAAGTACGAGACATTTTATTTACCCTCAGTGTTGATATATTTATGGGCTTTAGCTTTTGCTAATCTAATAACGTGTTCTAAATTCAAAAAAATATCTAACTCCCGTTTTTCTTCTTTGGTGAGTTGATTATTTTTCGCTTTGTCAATTAAATCTTCTAAACGGTTTTGTGCTGTTTCTGAAAGGTGGAAATTAATTAGACTTTCGGGAGTAGTACCAGCAGCGAGAAAATCTATAAATTCGTCGTAGACTGTAATGGTTTTGACAGATGTACTCATAGTTGTATTCTTTTTTATTATTTTAACTGTTATTTACAAGTATATACATAAAATTCAGTAATTATTTTAAATCCCAGTAAATTTATTTGTCAATACAAAAAATAGAGTAATTTTACTCAATAAAATATAAAATATCATCAAATCCTGAATATCGTTATATTTAAAAGTCTAAAGAAATATAAATATCTTTATATTAATAAGAAGATTGATAGTTAAATATTTTGTAAGAGTAAAAATAACCCTGATCTTTAGCAGCAGTGGTATTTGCTGGATAGATTAGTGGATCACCCCATAAACCCAGAATAGTCATTTTTTCCTGTTGACATCGACTGTGAACTGGTAAACGAGTCGATGACTATTGAGCAAATTTGGCGCTTGAAAATGAAGGAAGCAACAATGAGTAATAATTTAGCCATCAAACTGCGTTCTGGTACTCAACAAGCTCATACAGATGCAGAAAATGTCGGTTTTATGAAATGTTTTGTTCAAGGAGTTGTAGACAGAGAATGCTTTAGTAAATTTTTGAGTAATCTGTATTTTGTTTACAGTGAACTAGAATCAGCAATTGAGAAGCATAAACAACATCCTGTAATTAGTGTAATGTATTTTCCCGAACTAAATCGCCAAGCATCTCTAGAACAAGATATGTTATTTTATCATGGTAATCTCTGGCGGAATTTCATTACACCATCAACAGCAACTCAAAAATACCTGGCGCGTATTCACCAACTTTCTACCCATGAACCTGCTTTATTATTAGGTCATGCCTATACTCGTTATATGGGTGATCTTTCCGGTGGACAAATGCTACAAAAAGTGGCTCAGTCAGCTTTGAAATTGTCCGGTTATGAAGGAACTGAGTTTTATAACTTTGCCCAAATTCCCGATAAACAGGCATTCAAAAATAAGTATCGGCAAGCATTGGATAATGTGCCTGTTGATGATGTGATGGCTGATAAAATTGTAGCAGAAGCTAACCATGCTTTCTACTTAAATATGGAGATAATTAAAGAGTTAGAACCAATTTTAATGCAAGCATTAGGTCGAGCTACATATAACGACCTAGTTTGATATTTTCACTCTGTAAATTACCTGTAAACTAACAAAAACCCTCTCCTACTCTTCTTACTTCGCGTACTTTGCGTACTTTGCGGTTTATTTCCAACAATAGTATTCACCACCAAACAAGTTTGTGTAGTCGTGAATTCTATACCCCACAAAAGCAGATAGTATTTTACAGCTATTTTCAGGTAAATAAACCACATTTTGATTTAGGTTTCGCGTCAACAATGTAGGGGCGTTCGCGAAGCGTGCTGGAAGCATCAGCATTCGGATGATAGTCTTAGGTAAAAACCGATAATTAATTGTCCGAATGCTTCGCCCTGACTGTGGTCTAAAGACATGAAAACTGCTGTAAATCAAAACCGGGTTTCTTGCAGTAAGTCCTAGCTATTTAGTTTCACTTTAGTTTCATTATTTGAAGCTAAACATACAAATGTTTTGGCAATTGGTAACAAAAGATAAATATCAACCTATTGCCAATCTACAAATTCCCACCCAACTCAAACCCAATTCAAACTTAGTGCAACTACTAGGCATTCAATTAACAGTAATTCGGAGGTTTTGATGGTCTTTCTATTACCTGGTGTCAAATTCGATTTGGACCTGATCAAAAAGTATGACACCCGCGCACCCAGATACACTAGCTACCCACCCGCTACAGAATTAACTGAAACATTTACCGCCCAAGACTTTGAAAGAGCCATCATTAATTCTAATCAACGTCAAACGCCCCTATCTTTATATTTCCACATTCCTTTTTGCCAGAGTGCTTGTTATTTCTGTGGCTGTAATACGGTGATTTCTGGCAATAAGAATATTGCCAAACCTTATCTACAAAATTTAGCGCAGGAAATCCAAAATACCAGCGAATTAATAGATACCAGCCGCAAAGTTTTGCAAATTCACTGGGGTGGTGGAACACCAAATTATTTGGAAATGCAGCAAGTTGAATTTTTGTGGGATAAGATTAATCGTTATTTCACTATTGATGAAAATGCAGAAGTTTCTATTGAAATTAACCCCCGTTATATCAGTAGAGAATATATTCTATTTCTCAGAAATATTGGCTTTAATCGCATTAGTTTTGGTATCCAAGACTTTAACCCAGAAGTACAAAAAGCCGTTAACCGTATCCAACCAGAAAAAATGTTGTTTGAGGCAATGGATTGGATTAGAGAGGCTAATTTCGCTAGTGTAAATGTAGATTTAATTTATGGTTTACCCTACCAAAATCTACATACTTTTAGAGAAACTGTCACAAAGACAATTGCTCTAGATCCTGATCGAGTTGTGGTGTTTAATTTTGCCTATGTACCTTGGATGAAACCTGTACAAAAAAGAATTGATCCGGCTACATTACCCGGCGCTCAGGAAAAGTTAGATATCCTGAAAATGACCATTGAAGAATTAACAAATAACGAGTATTTGTTTATCGGTATGGATCATTTTGCGAAAACTAATAATGAATTAGCGATCGCTCAACAAAATGGTACTCTCAAACGCAACTTCCAAGGTTATACAACTCACGCAGAAACCGAACTTTTTGGTTTTGGTTCTACATCTATTAGTATGTTAGAAGATGCCTATGCTCAAAACCATAAAGGTTTAAAGGACTATTATCAAGCTGTAACAGCAGGTATTCTTCCCACCAGTAAAGGCATTAAATTAACCCAAGATGATATCATCAGACGGGATGTAATTATGTCTATTATGTCTCACTTCCAGTTACATAAATCAGACATTGAAAAGAAATATCACATCAATTTTGATGGATATTTTGCCCAGGAACTAGAAGAATTAAAACCTCTGGAAGATGATGGACTGGTCAATTTATTAGCCGACGAAATCCAAATTACCGATACTGGTAGATTATTAGTGAGAAATATCGCCGTTAACTTTGATACTCATAGCAGAATTAAAGAAACAAAATTCTCTCGTGCTATTTGAGTATGGTAATTGGTAATTGGTGATTGGTAATTGGTAATTGGTAATTGGTAATTGGTGATTGGTAATTTGTAATTCGTTAAATACCCTAATTATCTAATAATTGGGGTATATTTTTATGTTGATGGCATTAACAGGAATTAACAATTATGATAGCTTGAATCCTTTATCTACAACTTTTGATTTAAATAAATATATCAACAGGTAGAAAAAATTATCTTTCAATACTAATAAATTTGATACAGTATAAACTATAGAGGTAATCGGCAATGATTAATATTATTGCTTGGATAATTTTAGGACTATTAGCTGGTGCGCTTGCCAAAGCTGTTTATCCTGGTCATCAAGGCGGTGGCATTGTCTCAACAATAATTTTAGGTATTGTAGGTGCTTTTATCGGTGGAACTTTATTTACACTCCTCCGCACTGGTACTCTACAATTTGCGTCTGCAACTTTAAGTATTCCCGGTCTTTTGGTGGCAATAATTGGCGCGATACTTGCGATTTATTTATGGACGCTATTCCAAAGAAGTAGCCGAGCCTAAATTCAATTTTAGATTTTGGATTTTAGATTTTAGATTTTAGATTTTGGATTTTGGATTTTGGATTCGGGATTTTGGATTTTGGATTTTAGATTTTGGGTTTTGAAGTTGGAAATTTGAATTAATTGTTTGGAAATTTGAATTAATTGTATTGTATGTTTTTTCACAAAAAAGAACCGATTCATTTTGTCAAAGTTGATGAACCTAACCCCCGCTTTGCTCAATTACTTCTAGAGCAATTTGGCGGTGCAACTGGAGAACTCACAGCCGCTTTGCAATATTGGGTGCAATCTTTTCATGTAGAAAATCCTGGTATTCGGGATATGCTCCAAGATATTGCCATTGAAGAATTTGGTCATTTAGAAATGGTTGGTAAACTCATAGAATCTCATACAAAAAATACCGACCAAACCGAAGTTTACAACAGCACTCTTTTTGCTATTCGCGGAATAGGACCTCATTTTCTTGATAGTCAAGGTCATGCTTGGACTGCAAATTACTTGAATGAAGGTGGTGATGTAGTTCGAGATTTACGGGCGAATATTGCCGCAGAAGCTGGCGCAAGGCAAACTTATGAGGAGTTAATTAAACTGGCAACAGATCAAGGAACTAAAAATACTTTAGTGCATTTGTTAACAAGAGAAATTTCGCATACCCAAATGTTTATGAAAGCTTTGGATTCTTTGGGTAAGTTGACTGATCCTATGTTTGGTAATGTTCAACCAGATGAAACTGTTTCTCTTTATTACAACTTATCTACAAATGGAACTGAGCCAGATCAACGAGGTCCTTGGAACTCTGAACCAACATTTAATTATGTCGCTAATCCTTTAGAACGTCGAGCTTAATAAATAGTCGAGTTTTCGTAGGTTGGGTTAAGCGATAGCGCAACCCAACAAAAGCCTATCAATGTTGGGTTTCCTAACGTCAACCCAACCTACATAATTCTATTTTTTGGGCTTAACCGAAAAGTATTGACTCTGAACCAACATTTAATTATGTGGCTAATCCTTTAGAACGTCGAGCTTAATAAATAGTTGGCAAATTGTAATTTAGAGCAGGAGTCAGGAGTCAGGAGTCGTAGGGGCGAAGCATTCGGGCAACCAATTATCAATTTTATGAAAAGGCTATTTTCCTGTAAGGGCGAAGCATTCGGGCAACCAATTATCAATTTTATGAAAAGGCTATTTTCCTGTAAGGGCGAAGCATTCGGGCAACCAATTATCAATTTTATGAAAAGGCTATTTTCCGAATGCTTCGCCCCTACTTCGCCCGTACAGGAGTCAGGAGTCAGGATCAAGACTTAGTTTTTCTCACCTAGTCACCAGTCACCAGTCACCAGTCACCAGTCCCCAGTCCCCTGTCACCTCTCAACTACTGACTTTGCTATTACCCCTAACTGCAAACCAGGGGGAAAAGTCCCTTCTTCTTTAATCCGCTTTATTTCCCCTTCGCTAATTTGCAAATTTAACTCTTGTGCTAAACACTTGACAGTATCTCCCCTATCAATCACGCCAGCTACTGTACCTGCGGGAGAAAGTACGGTGATTTGGGGTAGCTGCTCGTTTTCTAGTTTGTTGATAACGTCTGCTAAAGAAGTTGATTCGCTGACAGTGGGTATTGTGTTCAGAGGATGAACAATAGTTTGCAAAGTTTCAGTTTCCCACTGACTTCTTTCCGTGATCCGCAAATCATCAATTTTCACTAAACCCCGATAACGTCCATCGGATGCAGCAAAATAAGTATGTGCAATGTGTGATGTATGGGGAAAAGATGTATCTAAAAGATATAAGTCCGCAAACTCCCGTAATGTTTTATTTGCGTCAACTACGCGAAAATCACGAGTCATCGCGTCAACTGCTTGGAGTTTAATCAGAGTTTCTTGCAGGGTGGTAACATTGTCATAGGTATTGGCATTACGAATTGCAAACCAACCTAATAATACAATCCACAAACCTGTTACCAATTCCTGGGTAAAGAAATCTAGAGCAAATCCGCAAGCGATCGCACAATAACCTAAAATTTGTCCAGACTTAGCCGCCCAATGTACTGCTTGAAAGCGATCGCCTGTAACTTTCCACAGTGCTGCTTTTAATACCTGTCCCCCATCCAAAGGTAAACCAGGAATCAAGTTAAATAAAGCCACAACCAAGTTAATTCTTGCTAAATCCCTGACCATAACATTTAATAATGTAGTATCAGGAATCACTTGATAACCTAGAGTTAACAACAAAAACAGGATAATACTTACCGCAGGACCAGCGATCGCCACTTGAAAAGCTTTACCTGGAGTTTTTGACTCTTCCTCTATCGCTGCAATACCACCAAAGAAAAACAGCGTAATCGAATTAACTTTAATTCCTTGGGACTGCGCCACTAAACTATGCCCCAACTCATGCAACAGCACAGAAGTAAATAACAGCAGTGCCATTACCAGTCCTGCACTCCAAGCCGTGACAGTTCCCCATTCTTGGTAAGCAACCCCAAAATTTAAAGTTGCCAACCCAACAATTACAAACCATAGGGAGTCCAAAAACAAAGGAATGCCAAATAAAGATCCAATTTGCCAATTTTTTTGCATTACATCAATTTATTTATATATTTCTTATATTTCTCACCATAGCAGAAGGCAGGGGAAGTAGGGCAGGTAGGGGAGGTAGAAGTTATTAATTATTAATTATCAATTATCAATTATCAATTATCAATTATCAATTATCAATTATCAATTATCAATTATCAATTATCAATTATCAATTATCAATTATCAATTATCAATTTTCCATTGTCTCATAGTCACCAGTCCCCAGTCACCAGTCACCAGTCCCCAGTCACCAGTCCCCAGTCCCCAGACATAAAAAAGCGGTAAGTAAGTTAATGTTTACCTACCGCCGAATTTTTAAGTTACTCTCTAGTAAAAGAGCATTAAATTAAACTTATAAACGACCGATGTTAGTCAGTCCTAAAACAATACCAATACCAATTACATGACCAAAAGCCATTGCACCGATAAAACCTGCTACACTTACGGGAAGTAAAGGCATTTGGGGTCCTACTTTGGGCGCTTTACTTGCCAAACTGAGTAAAAGTACCACCAAACAACTGGCACTGATAATAATACCAACTGTAGGACTCCACTCAGGTGTAGCGGGTACGGATGCTGCTGCTAATAAAATAGATGATAACAAGATGTATTCTCCTATTATGAAAAATGAATCCAAACCTACAAAATTATAGAATTAGCTAGGACAAAGCAAAAGTTTTTCCTTTAAATTAATGTACTTTTGTAATTATTTTTAATTTCCCCCGTCATTTATTAAACTTATCTCACACTTAAATGCGAGTTAAAATTTGCGGAATTACTCAACCACAGCAGTCTTTAGCTATAGCTAACTTAGGTGCAACCGCACTAGGATTTATTTGTGTGCCAACTTCACCACGCTACGTTACCATAGAACAGATACAAGCAGCAGTAGCACCACTACCAGATCATATTGATAAAATTGGCGTTTTTGCCAACAGCAGCATTTTACAAATTAGTGAAACTGTACAAACATCTAAATTAACGGGTGTACAGTTGCACGGAGATGAAACACCAGAATTTTGTGATCAATTACGTCAAATTTTACCAAACATAGAAATTATTAAAGCCTTGCGAGTGAGAAATTTACAACAACTAGAAACCACAGCTAACTATATTGACTATGTAGATACTTTACTATTAGATGCTTACCATCCCCAACAATTAGGAGGAACAGGAAAAACATTAGATTGGGAAATGTTACAAGCTTATAAACCTAGTCGTCCTTGGTTTTTAGCAGGAGGACTAACACCAGATAATATATTAACAGCTTTAAGTCAAATTCATCCCGATGGAATTGATTTATCTAGTGGTGTAGAACGTTCACCAGGAGATAAAGATTTAGATAAAGTAGAGTTATTATTTGCTAGGTTAAAGTCTGTGTGAGTATTCAGCTATCAGTAATCAGTAATCAGTTTACTGAAAGCTGATAAATGAATGATTTTGTCAGCATCAGGACACCCTTCGGGAAATCAAAAGTCAAAAATTAAAAATTAAAAATTAAAAATCCGCGTTCATCTGCGTTCAAATTTTGTCATAATCAGGTGGTTATCGAGTTTCGACTACGCTCAACTACCGCGACTTGTACTGAGCGGTTAGTGAGCGCAGTCGAACTATGTCGAAGTAAGTCGAGATAATATCCAGGATTTAAGGATAGATTACATCAGGTTTTATACTAGTTGTTTTTTGTATTTGATTTGTCGTATATTGAGAATAGGCGATCGCTCAAATCTTGAGGTAGTGATAAAATAGAAAAATCAGGACAAAAATCAGGACAAAAATAAAGACAACCGTGTTTAATTTGGTTCTTCAGTACATAGTATGCCAAACTATTAATTAAACATCAAAAATGTGTTTAAAAATAAAGGCAAAAATGGCAGAAACAAATCACTAAACTTACGCCTGGAAGGGTTGCACAAGCGATGCCTGGGATTTTAGTCAGGGTTTCCACTCCTGCCCAACCGCCAAAACCACGGGGTAAATCTCCCGGCTGGAAGACCGGACAGAACAGACAACGTAGAATTCGCTATCCTATCGTTAAAAAGCGTACTTCACCTTCACGTAAAGCCCAGCCAAAAACTGCTTGATTTCTCATTTTTTGAATTTTTTACTTTGCTTTTTTTCAACTCAGCTTCCCTGAGTCATTTTGTGTTTTTAGTCTAAAGTTCAGTAGTTATACTTAAACGTAGTCTAAAACCTCATAAAACATCAACTACTCATCCCTACACCTAGCGAGAGAGTGTAGAAGAGGCAGGGGAGCAGGGAGCAGAGAACAGGGAAAATTATTTGTATTTTCCCAGTCCCCAGTCACCAATCACCAGTCCCCAGTCACCAATCACCAAAAAATAAGATAATTGTTTTTTTCTAAAGTATTGTTACCAGAGCGTGATATGATTCAACTGACTGAATGTGCAGTCACCCTATTTAGCTGTACTGGTTTCAAGTCCCGTGAGCTTGTCAGAAGAACAAATTGTACCCACTCCGACAACAGAACAAGATACTCAAGCTAGTTCTGAAGAAAAACAGCCAGCAAGCTCCTCCATGCAGGAGTTTTATCAACTCTATCAAGAGTTGTTGGTAATCACGCTTGTGTTAACAGGGGTCATTTTCATCTCTGTTTGGGTTTCCTATTCCCTCAACATTGCTCTAAATTATTTATTAGGGGCGTGTGCAGGTGTGCTTTACTTGAGGATGTTGGCCAAAGATGTAGAGCGATTAGGTACAGAGAAACAAAAGCTGAGTAAAACCAGGTTAGCTTTATTAGTCATCCTGATTTTGTTAGCATCAAAGTTGAAACAACTGGAAATCATGCCCATATTCTTGGGATTTCTCACCTATAAAGCCACACTCATCATCTATGTAGTTAGAGTGGCGTTTATATCTGACTCCACAAAGCTCCGGCAACCTTAAAACGCTCTGTTTCTCCAGTAAGATGAGAGAAGCGATCCAACTAACAAGAAAATGCTGAATTTTCTGAACTTTTACTCCCTTCCATTGGCAGAATTGGAAGTGGGTAAACATCTGTACTGGCAAATAGGCAACTTAAAGCTACATGGACAGGTGTTTCTCACCTCCTGGTTTGTAATTGGCGTATTAACACTGGTTTCCATCTTGGCAAGCAGCAACGTTAAACGCATTCCTAGCGGCATTCAAAACTTGATGGAATTTGCCCTAGAATTTATTCGGGACTTAGCAAAAAACCAGATCGGCGAAAAAGAATATCGCCCCTGGGTGCCATTTATCGGCACATTGTTTTTGTTTATTTTCGTGTCTAACTGGTCAGGGGCATTAGTTCCATTTAAACTAATTCATTTGCCAGAAGGTGAACTGGCCGCTCCCACCAGCGACATTAACACAACAGTTGCCTTAGCACTGTTAACTTCATTAGCTTACTTCTATGCTGGATTCAGCAAGAAAGGCTTAGGGTACTTCGGCAACTATGTGCAACCAGTTTCCTTCATGTTGCCCTTCAAAATTATTGAAGATTTCACCAAGCCTCTTTCCCTAAGCTTCCGTTTATTCGGTAATATCTTAGCTGATGAATTGGTCGTAGGCGTGCTAGTGTTGCTAGTGCCTCTATTTGTACCATTGCCAGTAATGGCCTTGGGATTATTCACAAGTGCTATTCAAGCCCTAATTTTTGCCACCCTCGCCGCCGCCTATATTGGTGAAGCGATGGAAGATCATCATGGCGAAGAGCATGAGGGACATCACTAAACCCCTCAGATGACAAAAGTCAGTCATGAGGTGACAGGTGACAGGTGACAGGTGACAGTTATGAGGTGACAGGTGATGGGTGACAGGTGACAGAAAGTAGTCAACAGTCAACCGAGAGCAGTCAACCAAAAAACAACATCTGATCGCTGAAAGCTGATAACTGATAGCTGACTACTAAACAACTCTACAAGTTCAACAACTAACCACTGTATAAAGTAAGGAAAGAATATCATGGATCCATTAGTTTCTGCTGCTTCCGTATTAGCTGCTGCTCTCGCTGTTGGTTTGGCTGCAATCGGCCCTGGTATTGGTCAAGGTAACGCAGCAGGACAAGCTGTGGAAGGTATTGCTCGTCAGCCTGAAGCAGAAGGTAAAATTCGCGGTACATTGTTGCTCAGTTTGGCGTTCATGGAAGCGTTAACCATCTACGGTCTAGTAGTTGCTCTCGTACTGTTGTTTGCTAACCCCTTCGCATAATTAGTACACAGTCTGAGTACACAGTCTGAGTGCTGAGTGACAAAAATTAGGAGTTAGGAGTTAGGAGTTAGGAGTTGAATTAATGACTCACTAACTCATAACTCATAACATCCACCAATCATAACTCAGGACTACAACCATAGATAGGAACAAGCAACAATGACACACTGGATCACCTTATTGGCAGTAGAAGAAGTTGCCAAAGAAGGGGGCTTGTTTGACTTAGATGCGACTTTGCCCTTGATGGCAATCCAGTTTCTAGTTTTAGCCCTGATATTGAATGCAACTCTCTATAAACCATTGGGTAAAGCCATTGATGGACGTAATGAATATGTCCGTAACAATCAATTGGATGCCCAAGAACGCTTGTCAAAAGCGGAAAAGTTAGCCGAGCAGTATGAACAAGAACTAGCCGGCGCAAGAAGACAAGCACAAGCGATTATTGCCCAAGCTCAAGCAGAAGCGCAAAAAACAGCAGCCCAGAAAATAGCTGCCGCGCAGCAAGAAGCCCAAGCACAAAGAGAAAAAGCAGCTGGTGAAATTGAGCAGCAAAAACAACAAGCTTTAGCTTCCTTAGAAGCTCAGGTAGATGCCCTCAGTCGCCAAATACTAGAGAAGCTGTTAGGTGCTGACTTAATAGGCCAACGCTAACTCGCAGAATTGTCGGGGAAGGGAACAGGGAACACTTCGACAAGCTCAGTGCATCGCAGGGAACAGGGAACAGTGAAGAAAGTAATCACTGAAAACTGACCACTGACCACTGACTACTGACAATAGATTTTGAATTTGGCAGCGCAGTTGTGGATAGAAAATCATGGGGACTTTTGTACTATTGATGGCGGAAGCAGCCGCCGTCGGAGGTGAACTGGCAGAGGGAGCAGAACATAGTGGTTTTGGTCTAAATACTAATATTTTAGAGACCAACCTAATTAACCTTGCCATTATTATTACTGTACTGTTTGTTTTCGGACGTAAGGTTTTGGGTAATACCCTCAAATCTCGTCGAGAAAATATTGAAACAGCAATTAAGAGTGCAGAGCAAAGAGCAGCGTCAGCTGCAAAGCAATTGCAAGAAGCGCAACAAAAGCTAACGCAAGCTCAAGCTGAAGCTACCAGAATTAAAGCTGATGCAGAAGTAAGTGCAAAAACTGCTGGTGAGGCTATTTTGGTTCAAGCTGCTGCTGACATTGAGAAAATGCAAGCTGCTGGTGCGGCTGACTTGAATGCAGAACTAGAGCGCGTAATTTCTCAATTGCGTCAAAAAGTAGTAGCTCAAGCACTGCAAAAGGCGGAAGCTGAACTCAAGACTGGCATTGCTGAGGATGCTCAAAAAACTATTATTGACCGTAGCATCGCTCAATTGGGAGGTTAGAAACCATGAAAAGTAATGCAGCTACAGCAGAAGTAGCCCAGCCTTATGCACAGGCTTTGTTATCCGTTGCTCAAGCAAATAATTTGACAGAAGAGTTTGGTGCAGATGCACGGACTCTAGTTAGTTTGATTTCTGGTTCTGGGGAATTGCAAAACTTTTTGGATAACCCCTTTATTCAACCAGAAAACAAAAAGAATTTCCTCAAACAATTGTTAGGGGAAGGTGTTAACCCCTATCTGAGAAATTTCATTTTGCTGTTGGTTGATAGAAGACGAATTTCTTTTCTAGAGCCAATTTTACAGCAGTATGTAAACCTGTTACGGGAATTGAATCAAACGGTTTTAGCAGAAGTAACTTCTGCTGTTCCTTTGACAGATGCACAACTGCAAACAGTGAAAGAAAAGGTTCTTTCTATTACCAAAGCACGGGAAGTAGAAATTGAAACCAAAATCGACACCGATTTAATTGGTGGTGTGGTGATCAAAGTCGGTTCTCAAGTTATTGATGCCAGCTTACGTGGTCAACTACGTCGCCTTTCTTTGCGCTTAACTAATGGTTAGGTAATGGGTAATGGGTAATGGGTAATGGGTAATGGGTAATGAATCATATTCTTCCCAGTCACCAGTCACCAATCACCAATCACCGTTTACCAAAAACTTCTTTTGTCTTGAAAGAACACTGAACAATAGGCATAATGAGCATTTCAATTAGACCTGACGAAATCAGCAGCATTATCCAACAACAAATCGAGCAATATGACAAGGAAGTCAAAGTTGCTAATGTTGGTACTGTACTGCAAGTTGGTGATGGTATTGCCCGGATCTATGGCTTAGAAAAAGCTATGGCTGGGGAACTCCTAGAATTTGAAGATGGTACTGTTGGTATCGCCCAAAACTTAGAAGAAGATAACGTTGGTGCGGTATTGATGGGTGAAGGCCGCAATATCCAAGAAGGCAGCACCGTTACCGCTACTGGTAGAATTGCTCAAGTAGCTGTAGGTGATGCTTTAATCGGTCGTGTTGTTGACGCTTTGGGTCGCGCTATTGATGGTAAGGGCGAAATCAAAACTGGCGAAAGTCGTTTGATTGAATCCCCAGCCCCCGGTATTATTGCACGTCGTTCTGTACATGAACCCATGCAAACTGGTATTACCGCTATTGACTCGATGATTCCCGTAGGTCGGGGTCAGCGTGAGTTGATTATCGGAGACCGCCAAACCGGTAAAACTGCGATCGCTATTGACACCATCATTAACCAAAAAGGTGAAGATGTAGTTTGTGTATACGTAGCCGTTGGTCAAAAAGCTTCCACCGTTGCTAACGTTGTGCAAACTTTACAAGAAAAAGGCGCGATGGACTACACCGTAGTTGTCGCCGCTAACGCCAGTGACCCTGCAACTTTACAATTCTTAGCTCCCTACACAGGCGCTTCTATTGCTGAATACTTCATGTATAAAGGCAAAGCGACCCTGATTGTTTATGATGATTTGTCTAAGCAAGCTCAGGCTTATCGTCAGATGTCCTTGTTGTTACGTCGTCCACCCGGACGGGAAGCGTACCCTGGAGACGTATTCTACATTCACTCTCGCTTGTTGGAACGTGCTGCTAAACTCAGCGATGAATTAGGTAAAGGTAGTATGACTGCATTACCTATCATTGAAACCCAAGCTGGTGACGTATCCGCTTACATTCCTACCAACGTAATTTCTATTACTGATGGTCAGATTTTCTTATCTTCTGACTTGTTCAACTCTGGTATCCGTCCTGCGGTTAACCCCGGTATCTCCGTATCCCGTGTAGGTTCTGCGGCACAAACCAAGGCGATGAAGAAGGTAGCAGGTAAGATTAAACTGGAATTGGCTCAGTTTGACGACTTACAAGCGTTCGCGCAATTTGCTTCTGACTTAGATAAAGCTACTCAAGATCAGTTAGCTCGTGGTGTACGTTTACGGGAATTGTTGAAACAGCCCCAAAACGATCCTCTATCTGTAGCTGAACAAGTAGCGATTCTCTACGCTGGTATTAACGGTTATTTAGATGACATTGCTGTAAACCAAGTTACCAGCTTTGTTAGAGGTTTCCGTGAATACTTGAAGACTGGTAAGAACTCCTACTACTCAGCAGTACAAGGCAGCAAAGTATTGGGAGATGCTGAAGAAGCAGCCCTCAAAGAAGCTTTAGCTGATTACAAGAAGACCTTTTTAGCTACAGCGTAACAGTTAATGGGTAATGGGTAATGGGTAATAGGTAATAGCAAGAACTTTTACCCAATTACCAATTACCAATTACCAATTACCAATGACCTAAATATTATGCCTAATCTCAAAGCAATACGCGATCGCATTCAGTCGGTCAAAAACACCAAAAAAATTACCGAAGCTATGCGGCTAGTGGCTGCGGCGAGAGTACGTCGCGCTCAAGAGCAGGTAATTGCCACCCGTCCCTTTGCTGACCGTTTGGCACAAGTATTATTTGGTTTACAAACTCGCTTAAAGTTTGAAGATGTAGACCTACCACTACTGAAAAAACGGGAAGTTAAATCTGTTGGTTTGTTGGTAGTTTCAGGTGATAGAGGTCTGTGTGGCGGTTACAATGCTAACGTGATCCGTCGTGCAGAAAACCGCGCTAAGGAACTCAAAGCGGAAGGTTTAGATGTAACTTTTGTGATCGTGGGTCGCAAAGCTACTCAATACTTCCAACGTCGTGGTTACAAAATTGATGCTAACTACACTGGTTTAGAACAAATTCCTACAGCAGCAGAAGCTACTAATATCGCTGATGAGTTGCTTTCTTTGTTCTTGTCAGAAAAGGTAGACAGAATTGAGTTAATTTATACTCGCTTCGTGTCTTTGGTGAGTTCTCGTCCTGTGGTGCAAACTTTGTTACCTTTGGATACTCAAGGTTTGGAAACCGCAGATGATGAAGTTTTCCGCTTAACTACTCGTGGTGGTCAGTTCCAAGTGGAACGGGAAAAGGTAGCTAGTACAGTTCGCGCTTTACCCCGTGACATGATTTTTGAACAAGACCCTGTACAAATTTTAGATTCTTTATTGCCTTTATATCTGAGCAATCAGTTATTAAGAGCTTTACAAGAGTCCGCAGCTAGTGAACTTGCTGCACGGATGACTGCGATGAGTAATGCTAGTGATAATGCTGGTCAACTCATTAGCACTTTGACTCTTTCTTATAATAAGGCGCGTCAAGCTGCTATTACTCAGGAACTTCTGGAAGTTGTGGGTGGTGCGGAAGCACTTAGTTAATTTGGTAGTTGGTGATGGGTGATGGGTAATTGAATTGGTAAGATTATTATTTATCACCTATTGCCGATTACTTGATGAGGTTTAAGAAGGAATGAACCACGAAGATTTATCAGACCCAAAATGCACACTTTTTCAGGTATACCCTTCAAAATCCTGGCATCTTTTTCTTGTTTATTAGCCTCAAACCTTCAATATATCTAGCTTTTGTCTTTATTCAGCAACCGCTAACTACCTTGTCACCCGTTAAGGAATAGCGGGCAGGATGCCACAAGAAATTTTTAGACATTGGGAAATTTTGTATTTTTTATAATCCAAAATCTAAAATCCAAAATCTAAAATCGGATCATCTTCTCAAAACTAACTGAAAGGAATTTAAATATCCGGTAATAGTTTTTTCTAATGTGGAACGCTGTTTTCTAGAAACTATTGCCATGACTTGATATAATCTTCCTTCAGCAACATACATCCTATTTGTAGTTACTTTACCAGCCGAATCTATATACTGAATTTCTTTACCTGGATGACTGTTGGAACTGCGAATATTACGTTCACTAATTAAATTGCTTTGTGTTGCTTTTAAGGTATTTTCTTTGGCTTGATTCAATATTTGTTGTGGGCTAGTCATCTTAGCATAGCTGTAAGGAAATTCATTGTAAGTGACTAAATATGCAACTTCCTGTTCCGGTGGTTGGGCTACAAATATATTTAATTTTATTTCTCCCATGTAGGTTTTTTGAATTTGAGTTTTCGTGTTTGGTCTGACTGGCATTAAAACTTGAAAACTCTTATCTGGGGGAGTAAATATTTTCCATTGTGACTGCACTACTTCGGGAACATTTGGTTTTTTGTGAGTAGCTATAGGTTGGGATTTACTTACCTCGGCAGAAATAAACCCACTATAAACAAAAGTGGCAGTAATGAAAGGTATTAAAAATTCAATATTCAATTTCATATTCATAATTTGTAGCCCTCGCAGATGCGGTTTTTATTGTTGCTGCTATTTATAACCTAAAAGCAGATAAAGCCGCACCTATTAATCCTACTTGTTGGTTAAGGATTATATGCACCGGTATTTCTTCGAGGAGGGAACGCATTCTGCCTTTTTGGGTGAAATTTAACATAAAACTCCCATTTTGCATCAAGGGCAGAATTTTCGGGGCAATGCCTCCAGCAATATATAATCCTCCGTAGGGTAAGAGTTTTAAGGCTAAGTTGCCGGCTTCTGCACCGTAAGCTTCGACGAACATTTGTATGGTTTGTTCTGATAGGCGATCGCGTTTTTCTAAAGCTGCACTACCAATAGCAGCACCAGGATCAACGGTTTTTTCTGCTTTTCCGGCTTCTTGTTCCCAGCTTCTGACTATTTGGGCTATTTCTGGGTTTTCTGTGTCTATTTGTCTATCTCTTAAAAATTGGTAAATGGAAGTGATCCCTAAACCGGAAACTACTCTTTCTACAGATGCACGTTGAATATCATGTTTAGACAATAAATATTTCAACAGTTGAAATTCTAATTCATTGCGGGGGGCAAAATCTGCGTGGCCACCTTCGGAGGGAAAAACTTGATATTGGTTTCCTTGTTTGATTAAAAAACCTTGTCCTAAACCTGTTCCTGCACCAATAACCGCCATCGGTGCATCAGGTTGATATTTACCAACTTGTAAGGTGACTAAATCTTGTGTGGTTAAACCAAAAATACCATAACCGACGGCTGCAAAGTCATTAATTAGGGAAATTGCCGGAATATTTAATTGTTTTGCTAATCTTTCCGTGTCTAAAAACCAAGCTAAATTAGTAAGTTTAGCGGTGTTTTGTACTACGGGTCCGGCGATCGCAAAACAAGCTTTTTCTGGTGTAGATGTATTGCCTGTTGATAGATTCGCTGCGGCTAAAAATTTTTGGACAATTGGCACTAAATCAGGAAAATCTCCACTGCGGTAACTTTCCTCATACAAGGTTTTTAAACCTAATGAGTTTGAAGACTCTACCAGGCGTAAAATTGTTTTCGTGCCACCGATATCTCCCGCTAATAGTAATGTCATAAAATTTATCAGTTAGTTTGTTAGTTTGTTGGTTTGTGTGTGACTTGTACTTTAATTATTTACCTATCAGTAAACAGTATTGATATTTTTCAGGTTTACTTCCAAATAATTGCTCAAAATCAAATATTCTGATTCCTGACTCCGGTTGGTGAGCGAAGCGATGCACTGAGCGCGCTCGAAGTGTCGAACCAGTGACTCCTGACTTATACAAATCTTACTACTTCCTCTACTTTAGTTAAATGGGAAGTATCTCCTTTTAGTTCTAGCAACCATTGTGATTCTTGACGCACCACTTTTACTAAAGAACATAATGTAGCTTTAACTTCTGCTTTAGCTATATCCCCCACAAATCCCATTGCCGCACCTAACACAGAAGCCCCATGTGCTACTAACAGAATATCATCTGGCCAAAATTCTGCTGCTAAACATCTAGCGGTTTGTGCAGAACGATATCTCACTTGTTCATGGGTTTCGGGATATTTTGCTGCTATCTGGGGTGTGTAGCCTGTGTCTATTCTAGGAAATAATGCTTTTAATTCTGGGGTTGAGAGTCTTTCTGGTTCTTCTGTCATCCATGCGGGATTTAACCACTCACTTAAGCCTGTTTCTAGTCTAATCTCTAATTCTAATGCTTCGGCGACTGCGTTGGCGGTTTGCACTGTTCGCAAAAAAGGAGATGCGAAAATATGTTTGATTTTTTCGCCTTTGAGTCTTTTTGCTAGTTGTTGTGCTTGGATCATGCCATCATCTGATAATGGTGGATCATAGCGTTTTTCGGCTGTGAGAAACCAGTCAGGGTTTACAAAATCAAGGCGGTTGGCGTGTCTGGCGATCCAAATAATTTGACTCATGGGGCAAATTTTACAGGTATCAATGCTTGTATTTTGGGTATGTTTTAAATATTAGGGCATAATTGTTATGTTTTGTGATCTTGAAGATGATTTTGTTTTTTTAATGAACCACGTTATGCGAAGCATTTCCCGAAGGGTAGACGCGAAGGACACGAAGAGAAGAGGGAAGTGAAGAAGGAAGTGAAGAAGGAAGTGATTTTTTGTAATATCAACCACTAATTTATCTAATTTATCTCTTCTCATAGTTGGCTTACCTGATAAAATTTGTGGATCTGAATGAATGTATTTTCCCCAGTTCATGATTTAAACCATCCCTGATTTTCGGTAATTTCATTTCTTTAATTTTATCTCACGTTTCTCACTAAAAAATTATCCTGTCCACAACTTTTTTGAGAAATTTTTAAAATCTCTGCACTACAAATTCCGGGTTTACCATCTTTAGAATAACAAAAAAATACTTCTTGTAAAAATCTACCAGAATCAGAACAAACAGGATCTATACTATTAACATTCCATTTTTTTTAGCAGTAATAAAAGTAGACTTTAAATCTTTAATCGTAGTGCGAAAAGGTTTTTCTGGACTTTTATAATCTGAAGGAATAACTAGAGAATATTTTAAATTTCTACTTAATGTCAGATATTCTATAGGTTTTTTACCCGTACAAGTTCCATGTTTTTGCCATTGATGATCAAAAAGTCGATCATTGGGAAATAAACCTCTAAACTTTTGCTTAACTAATGGTGGTAATTTTTCTGTAGAACAGTTAGCAGGATAACCTTGTTGATATTGTGGCCAAAGTCCATGTAAAACAAAACCGTATTTTTTCCCTGTTCCCAACTCATTTCTTTAACTCGTTTGGCCATGGTGTCTGCACCGATATAAGTCCCTAAAGTTTTTGTCCAACTTGTGGCCATGCGCCATCTGACTGTGGGTAAACTACTTTGTGTGGCAGTGGATGTAGTTTTTCTAGCACAGGCTGTTGTCAGTACGGCTGTTGCAGTGGCGATCGCCCCAGTGTTGATAATTAGCGGGCAAGATGCCCGCACCACAAGAAATATTTGTATATTTTTTGTATTTGAAATTCCCTAAGATTTTCACTATTTTCAATTTTCAATCATGGCGAAATTGTGCCATAAAACGCCGATCTATACAGTCTTTCCAGTGCCACAATAAGTGATGAGGTGGTAAGGTGAAATTTCCTCTTGTAGCTAAGGCACGCCCATCACCAGTACCAATTAAACTTAAATACTCTTTTTGTGGTTTGTAGGGTTTTAGCGATTTATTTAAAATCAATCTTCGCAAATTTTCATACAGTGGTTTACCTTGACGCACCGCAAATACACCTGCTTTTGGTAGGTGATAATTAATCATTGTGGCAATATCACCTGCTGCAAAAATCTGTGGATGACTAATAGATTGCAAATTATCATTTACTAAAATAAACCCTTTTTCATTCGTAGCAATTCCTGAATCTTTGACCCAATTTGCTGCTGAGGCTTGTGTTACCCAAAATACTTGATTACATTTTAATTTTAAACCAGATTCCGATGTAATTTCTAATTGATTATCTCTTGTAGGTGCAACTTCACAGACATTTTCACCTAAATGTAATTTTACACCTTTATTAATTACAACATCCCGCATAATTCCCCGTACAGATGGGTGATGATTTGGCATTAATTCCCCAGTACGCTGAAATAAATGTACTGTTAAATTTTCTATTCCTAATTTCTGTAAACCTGCCAACATTGATAACGCTAATTCTACACCTCCAGCACCACCACCAACCACACCAATACTTAACTGTTTTTGAGGATTTTCAGCAACCATATTTTGTAATTTATACCAATGTTCTAAAAATTGTTTAACTGGTTTAGCAGCAATTGTATATTCTGCCGCACCTGATACAGACAATTTAGCGGGAGTGCTGCCAATATCAAGAGATAGAATATCAAAATTTACCACAGTTCCGTTAGCACAAAAAACCTGATTATTTTCTAAATCCAAACCAACTACTTGATCAAGATATAACTGAGCATTAGCAAATTTGCTTAAATTTGGCAAGTCAATATGACAGTGAGAATAATTGTAAAATCCGGCAATATGTCCTGGTAACATCCCAGAGTAGGGTGTATATTGATCTGAAGTAATTAAAGTCAAATTTACTCCAGCCACAGGTTGATTACCAAAAAGTTTCAAAACAATGGCATGACTATGGCCACCACCTATCAAAACTAGGTTTTTTAGGTTTTTTAGGCTTGGTTGAGAATTTTGCTGCATCTGGAAACTGCAATAAACTGCAATAAACTGCAATAAATTTCATCAGGGATTCAATATCAATATAATCATGATTCCCATCGGTTGGTGAGGAATAATCCACTCATAGCCAATTTTTTTAAATATCCCAGTAACTCAAGATTATTTTTATGTATTTTGGTAAGAAAAATCATCCATTGGATGCTGGCAATTCAGAAGGAGGTAAAGAATAATCAAAGCGATAACTCTCATCAAGATTATTTAATGAAACTTCTACAACGACTGGAGAATAATACAATAGAAACCAGTTTATCTGCAATTAATGAATTGGAACGTTTGGCGCAAGATAATCCACAATTTCACTGGATAATTATGGATATGCTGACTAATTTTGTCAGAGAGAAAACAGCTAATCTACCCCCAGAAGAAGTAATTAGCGATTCCTTGGTAGACAAACGGATACTGATTCAATCAGCTATGATTGTAATTGGTAAAAGAGACGTAAAACAAGACCCAGAAAATGAGCAGATTGATTTAAGTTACACAGATTTAAGGGGACTAAACTTACAAGGTATAAACTTAGCACACACTAACCTTTATCAAGTTAATTTATCACAAGCAAATCTGGTTGGTGCTAACCTAGAGGGTGCTATTCTCAGTGCAGCAAATCTAGCTGGTGCAAATCTTACTAATGCTAACTTACATCGAGCTAATTTATATTTAGCGAGTTTAAAAGATGCAATTTTGGATGATGCTATCCTGGAGGGAGCAAATCTACGAGAAGCGAAGTTTACTATTTAATAGACCATATATACGCGAAAACTTCTGTTTTAAGGGGTAAAAAGGAAAGGGTAAGGAAAAAATCTTTACCTTTTTTTGTGTGAAATAAAATTTTACATATCTAAAAATTGCGGCTAAATGCTATACTGTTTTCTTCTATCATCTCCGTAATAACTCATTATTGTGAAGCATCTTTCTAGTATGTCTGCTAAAAAGACAGATGCAACATTGCATTGGTTGATCACTATCATCGTTATTGTGCTTCTGTCATTGATACTGATTGTCTTCGCATCTACTAATATTGACAAGTTATCACTTCAACAGCAAATATCTCAAAAAAATCAAGCATTAACTACTATTGCTATAGTTTTTCTGGGTGTAGCTGTCATAGTTAATGTTTATTATGCAGCCAAAAGAACTCAAGCAATAGAAAAAAATGCAATTACATCTGAGAAAAATCTAGCAATTAGTCTTGAAAATACCAAACTTCTTCAAGAAAGACTGATTGCAGAACGTTTTATTGGCAGTATTTCCCAGTTAGGACATGACAAGGTAGAAACGCGCACAGGAGCTATTTATGCTTTAGAAAGAATTGCCCAAGATTTTCCCCAAGAACATTGGACAATTATGCAAGTTCTCACTGCGTTTGTCCGCGAAAATGCACCCATACAACTAGAGAGGAAAGTACAAAAACCAGAAGATTTCATGACTATTGATTTCGGAAACAATCGTGATCGGATACGCCGACAACAGCAAGCAAATTATTCTCTACCATTAGAATCTTGGAAACTGCGTACTGATATTCAAGCAGCTTTGACTGTGATCGGGAGACGCAATTTTCAACATGATCGAGAAAATCAAAAATTAGATTTACGTAATACCGATATCAGACGAGTTGATTTAGCAGGAGCTAAACTCCAAGGGGTAGACTTACGGGGATCTGATGTGTGTGGTGCAGATTTGCGAAATGCGGATTTAAGTGAGGCGGTTTTGGATGGTGCTAAACTCATCGGTTCTATTCTTTATCAAGCTAACTTATTTAAGGCTAGTTTGCGGGGAGCTAATTTGAGTCGTTCTAATCTCAATCTTGCCAATTTATATGGAGTCAACTTGAGTTCCGCTAATTTGTTTGGTGCAAGTTTGCGTTCAGTTAATTTGCAATCTGCCAACTTGTATAAAGCTAATTTGCAACAAGCTAATCTCAAGGCTGCTAATCTATCAGGTGCTAAGTTATTTTTAGCTAATTTGCAAGGTGCGAAATTAGGGAAAACTAATTTACGTTTAGCAGGGTTAATTGCTGCAAATCTTAATGGTGCAAATCTTAATGGTGCAAATTTACAAGGTGCAAATTTGAATGCTGCAAAATTACAGCAAACAGATATTTATTTTGCTAACCTTAGTGCAGCTAGTTTAACAGAAGCCGATTTAAATCACGCTAATTTGATGGGTGCTAATCTTTCTCAAGCAATACTTGATGAAGCTAATCTTTCTGAAGCTAATCTCATCGGTGCTAATTTATTAGGCGCTCAACTTGATGATGTTAAACTGACTGGGGCGATTTTAAATGGTGCTAAAAACCTGAAATCTGAACAGATCATTAACGCAGTGGGCGATCGCACTACTCGCCTTCCTGATTATATCGAAGCGCCAGCTAATTGGCGAGAATCTGTTTAATTCTCTAATTAATTATCTAAAACTGTCTTTTTTGCTACTTTCGGTGCATTCTACCTGTTGATGATTTTTATATTTATTGTTATTAATTCATCATATTTATCTAGTTTTAAGTTATTAAATTATGACTTATTTTTTGTGAGCAAAGCTTGATTTTAAAACCATGAATTCGTAATCAAATTAGCTTTTTATCTGAGAGGATTCATAGTATTTTTTAACCAAGGGGAATAACTGTAAGTTTTAACGTTGTTTCAAACTTTTATCTGACAAAGTTTGAAAAATAAAGTTGGAAAAATTCAGACTGCGAAAAAAAGATTATTATTTTAAGGATAAAAGTCTGATGACGTTGAATAATACTAACTCTTTTTCCTCCCGTCAGGAAATCAACATTACACCTGTTTACTCAGGTGATGCTTTTGCAACTCCCATTGACAATAGTTTAAGTTGGAGTAATCGTAGTAGCTTACCAAAAGATGCAAATATTCAGTCTCATGTGACTGCAAACAGCTATAACTCTCAAAATGGTTATGGTTTAGTCAATGCAGGAAAAGCAGTGAGTAAAGCAGTTGGTGTAACCCCCTATCCAGATGCTCCAAAATTGGGTGGAAATAATTGGGGTGCAGACATGGTAAATGCTCCCACAGCTTGGCAAAATGGACATACAGGAAAAGGTGTCATTGTTGCGGTTTTAGATACAGGAATTGACTATAATCACGAAGATTTGAAAAACAATATTTGGACAAATACCAAAGAAATTACTGGTAATGGAATAGACGATGATGGTAATGGTTATGTTGATGATGTTTTAGGTTGGAATTTTAATAGTAACAACAATAATGTTTTAGATAATAATGGACACGGAACTCATGTTTCGGGAACTATTGCCGCCGAAAATAACGGTATTGGTGTAACTGGAATTGCCTATAATTCTCAAATTATGGCAGTTAAAGTTTTAGATGAAAATGGCTCAGGTTCTTATGCAAATATCGCTAATGGTATCCGTTACGCTGTAGATAATGGTGCTAATGTTATTAACCTCAGTTTAGGAGGAAATTCTGGTAATAATACTCTCAAATCAGCTATTGAATATGCGAGCAGTAAAGGTGTAATTGTGGTGATGGCCGCAGGTAATAATGGCGATGCTACACCATCTTATCCTGCTCGTTATGCTGATAAGTCAGGTATTGCTGTGGGGGCGGTAGATCAAAATAATCAACTCACTGATTTTTCTAATCGTTCTGGTTCTCAAGAAATTAAATATGTGACTGCTCCAGGTAAGGAGGTTTATTCTACAATTCCTGATAATAAATATGCTAGTTATAGCGGTACTTCTATGGCCGCTCCCCACGTTGCTGGTGTAGTAGCTTTGATGCTGAGTGCTAACCCGAATTTAACAGAAAGTCAAGTGCGGGAAATTATCATCAGTACGGCGGAAAATAGTACAAATCCCCAACAACCACAACCTTCAAATCCTTCGCCTTCTCTACCTTCTTTCTTTCCGCCTTTAGATTCTTTTTTTCCTATTGATATGATTGATATTGGTTCTCAATTTCCTACTGATATTGGCAATATTGGTGGTAGTTTTCCCTTACCTTTTCAATCAGAATCAACTCAATTACCGTCGGTTGTTGTATCTATTAGTAATGAAGATTTAGGGTTACGGTTTGGTGATTATAATGCCAAAACTCCCAATTTAGAAACCCTTAATTACTACAGTGAGAGCAAAGATAGATGGGAATTACGGGACTATGATATGAATCTAGAAAATATGGATATTTGGAGTTTAGACTATATTTAGTTTTACCTATTGTACTTCTCACATTAGTCTAAACCTTAATAGACCTCTCCGAAAAAGATGTAGGGACAATTCATGAATTGTCCCTACGAATGGGTTTCAGGTTACGCATATTTAATTTTCGGAGATGTCTAATAATTACCCCACCCGCGCTATCGCACACCCTCCCCTTGGTAAGGGGAGAAGTGTGTACCTCATGTAACCCAAATCTATGGTTTTTAAAACCATGAATTTAAGTTTATCTATTTATGTCTAAAGTATGATATTGTCGAAGGTTGAGCAATTTTCGCTACTGCCATTTAATTTTTCTGAATTCCATAACACAAGCGACCAACTAACCATTGTGAAGTTTGATTTTTATCGTCAGTATTTTTTGCTCTTTCAGCTTTCATAGTTTCTGTTCTAATTTTCAAAGCCATAAAAAACTCTTCTAAATTATGCGTTTTTGAACCATCTTGTTCATTGCTTCTAGTTTGCCAATCCCATTCTTTCCACCAAGTAGGAATTTGTAGGTTTTCCGTCAAAATATCAAATTGTAGTTTATAAATACCAGGTTCAGGGAATTTATGAGGTTGGATGACAGCAGTAAAATTTAATTTATTTTCTTGAGGAATAATTTGCCAATCTTTAAATTCAATGGGACTATTTACTGCTGAAATAGCATCAACTGCTGTAAAATTTTTAGCGAACTTATCAAACTTTTCGGCTTTAACTTGTGCTTTCAAGGAATTAGGATCAACAAATAAACTATATTCCGACGGTGCTATGTCCACACTATAATTAATTGTTAAACTATCTTGTTGACGAGAATCTATTTGTAATAGTTCATAGTTACCTTGATTAACTTTACTAGCTGCAACTCCATCCTTAACTAAAGATAGAGTTCTTGTTATACCTTTAGGTGTTGTTGGTAGTGTTTCTAATTTAGATACTTGCTCAATGATATGATCAGGATGGAAAATCATTAACTTACTAATATCGCTATTAGCTAATGATTGATTAGAGTTATATTTTTGTAATTCACCAAAATAATATTTCACATCCTGGTAGGGTCCAATGAACAAAACATAAAATGGTCTGAGCTTTTCTGGTTGTTTACCAGAATTATAATCAAAAGTTTGAAGTTGATTATTTTTATCTATATAAACCTTACCATTAAATTCACTTTTAACAGCCCAAATACCGACAGCATAATCTTTTTTATCAGAATTAAAATAAATATCTTGGATTTTTTTATTTAATTTAGTTACATCACCGCTATTTTGTTCTAAATCGGTAATTATTACCGTCATTTTTGGCTGGTTTTTGACTGAGGGAATAATAGCAGCATCTATGGGACTAGAGACTGCTTTAAATTTAGCGTTACTGCCATCATAAAAAACAGAAGTTGCCCCAAAACTATAATATTCACTACTTGTAATCTTCTGCATGGGATTAGCAATACGATAATATTCAACTGGTAATTTCCCTGTTAATTCAAATACTGTTCTGAGAGATTTTAAAGCTTTAGTGTAGTTAGTTTCCCCATCTTTGACATAGCCTAACATCGAACCACTGCCATCTAGATAAATAGCCACATTCAGATTATCTGACTTACTAGCTGTTTGATTATTGACAGAATTAACACTGGGAATATCACATCTTAACTCTTCTTTTTTGTTGCAAGCAACTAAAAAAACTGCAATTAATACTAAAAAAGCCCATTTTATACGCATCATGTCATTTTTCTCCATTATTCAATATCAATATTTTGTTGGTTTGTTGCCAAAAATTAATACTTATTAAGTAATTTTACGGCTTCTTGTGTTGACATTCTCAGAATAATATGATTGTATAACAAATACTACTAATGTTAAATCTAAACAAAAAAACAAACTTCTAGATCAGTAGGAATTATAAGGAGGCCTAATGAATCCGTGGGAGATTATCAGAATCATTATATTTACTGTGATCGGTGCTGTACTGATGTTTTTGGGGCAGCGTCTCATATATGAAAATCAAATTATACCCATTCAAAAAGTCCCCTTGGATACATGGCTTGCTGCTGACTATACCACAGCTGCACTGATTATGTTCGGTGTTTGTCTGTTTTCCACAATTTTTTGGTGTGTGTTGGGAGCAATGAGTAAGTCTGGCGGTAGTAGCCGGGGTAAATGGTTGTTAATTTGGTTTTTGTTAGGACTGCTACCTTTACTCACCATTGCTTTTACAGTCTTTTACATCAATCGCAGCGATGAAGCGCAATTTTCATTAATGTGTTTTTTCTTGTTTGATGCTATCTGGTTGTATTGGTTAAATACCGCTACCAGTTCTCCTGAAACCGTCAAATACATTCCCCCTGGAGCTTTTTTTATCCGTCATAAACTAATGGGAGATTAACAAATGTCAATTTATGTAATTGGAATTGGTGGAACTGGTGCTAAGTGCATTGAAGCAATAATTCAATTAGCATCTATAGGACTTTTTAACGAAGAACCCCTAAATTTATTATTTGTTGATGCTGATGAAAATAACGGTAATTTAGAACGAGCGCGAAAAAGTCTGAAAATTTATCAAGACTGCCATAAATTAACTTTGGCTGATAAATTTCCTTGGATGAAAACGGAAATCAGAGACTTTGGTTTATGGTCGCCTTTTGCAAATACCAGCGTTAATAAAAATCTGAGTTCATTTTTTGAATATAACCTGCTCAAAGATGATGAACCAGCATTAGGAAATTTATTTGATGTTCTCTATACTTCGGAAGAAAAAGAAGCTAATTTAGATGTCGGTTTTCGGGGTCGTCCTGCCATTGGTGCGGCGGTAATGAGTCAAGTCAAACTTGATGCTTTAGATTATGATTCATGGGGTCAACTCCTGAACCAACTGCAAACAGATACAGGGGCGGGAAAACGACCAAAGGTATTTTTATGTGGGTCAATTTTTGGCGGTACTGGTGCTTCAGGCTTGCCGACAATTGGGCGATTAATTCATAATAAGTTAGAAAACCTGAGAATCAGAAGTAAAGTAGATATTGGTTGTTTATTTGTTTTACCTTATTTTGGATTTAATCCGAGTTCGGCAGACAATTCAGAAACAGTTTATGCTCGGTCTGATCAGTTTTTATTAAATACAGAAGCCGCCCTGCGTTATTATGGTGGTCAGGCACAAGAAACTTTTGATACTGTCTATTTATTGGGTAATCAGAACTTATCTCCAGTTAAAGTTTTCAGTGTGGGCAAAAACACCCAACGTAATGATCCGCATTTTCTGGAAATGTATGCAGCATTAGCCGCCAGACAATTTTTATTAAACACAACTCCCCAGCAAAAAAGTGTAGTGTTAATGAACCGGGAGAATTTAAAAAATATCACTTGGCGAGATATTCCTGAACAAAAATTAGTCACTGCTGAATTAGTAAATGCCACTCGGTTTGTCTTTGCGTGGTTAGCTGATATTGCCCCACTGTTAGCAGAATGTAAGAGCATTGGAATTAAACAATTTCAAAAAAGTCCTCAAGGATTTTGGTTTACTAGATTCTTTCCAGATAAAGCTTTTTTTGGCAATAATCAACAAAAATCAGTTGATTTTAATGATCCTGAACAACAAAATGCATTAGAAATAATTAGTATTTGGTGTCAAGATTATTTACGCTGGTTATCACAAATTCATCAATGTGCTGACGAGAATATTCAATTATTCAATGCCAAACATTTCGCTAATAGTCCCATGAAACCTGATTATTTATCAGATTTAATCATTGGGGACAGTCGAGATAAAAACCAAAAATCTAGGGATACAGTACAAGACTTGAAAAGACGATTAAATCCTGAAGCTATAAGCAACTTACCCAAAATAGGAATATTTGGACTGGCTAAGGCTTTATATATTGTCTGTCGTTTGTAGGCAGAAATTTCTGTAGAAAAAACTTTTTGTAGAAATAAATTTGTTGATGAGGAAAATTAGATCATGACTAGTGCATATACTAATAATCAATCTGCTTTGTTGTTGCCAAAACTGAAAAATGATTGTGATGTCACATCGGGTAATCCTGGAATTTGGGATACTCAAGCACCAAAAGCTTTTAATGATGTCGCTTCTAGTTTAGATTACAAAGCACCGGGAGCAGTAACCAGCGTGAGTTCTGTTCCCACAGTTTGGGCGCGAGCTTTATCAATGGAAATGGCATTACATAATGATGCTTACCCAATTCGAGAACAAATGATTACTCAATGGCAAGGAATGTTAGCGGTTTTAGCATTAGCAGAAGTCCGCAATTTTCCCATTAAATCCCAACTTTTAGAACTGGAAACAAAGAAAAGTAATCATGTTTTTGCTCGTTCTTTATATGAGCTTTTACCTGATCCTGTTAATACTCTTTATACATTTAATAATAACAAACATCCTTGGGAAGATTTATATGTTTTTACCTGTAATGATCAACCTGTGGGGATGACTTCACCTAGTACCTTAGTTGTACCTTCAGAACAGGGAAAATGGGATAGTATACCTTGGTGGGATGCAAATACATTACAGTTAAAATCACCTCATAATTATCTTAACCAAACAGAAAAAGAACAGTTAGCGTTTTGGTTAGATAACCTCCGCAAAGAAATCAGAAGATATAATGGTGATAGTAAAGCCATTGATAGAATTTTTGGTTTAGTTAATGGGTTTATTAATAGTTTGGGTGTGACAACTACACCGAACTTTCAATTTAGTAATAACCCCACATATTTTGAAGTTGAAATTAACCGAGGGGCGTTAACCGCGCTGAATTTACCTGTTAAGGTAGAGGTGAAAGAATCTAATGTTAGGGTGATTCCCAGTTTGATGAAACTGAATGTTCCGCAATTGTTAATTATTGATCCTGATATTGCTACTGCTTGGAATGAACCACCGCAAAATATATCTATTCACGAAGGTAAAACCTTAGCTGCTTTTCGTCCTGAAGATATTGGAACATGGAATAAAAGTAGAAAAGTAGTTTGTTTAGAATCGAAAGATTTATTTTTACCAGAGTTAAAATTTATTGATCAAGAGGGAATTTTACCAGGTGCTTTACTACCTGAAGGTACACAATCTTTAGTTTTTAAGAATCGGAATATTACACCTTTAATTCCTGTGAATCCGATTTTATTAAATTATTTCACCCCGGAGGATTTAACTAAGAAAATTAAATTACAATTGATTAATAATGGTGCAGGTGGTTCACAAGTACGGGTAAGTTTAACGTTACCTCTTTCTGGTGTGAAAGGTGGAAAAGTTCAGCAAATTTTTCTTTTAACTAAGGACTATCCTTTGTTAGAGGAGAATATTATTTATGAAGTTCCGGTGTTAGAGGTGTGGCCTGATTTTCGGGCTAAGGGTTGGCAGGAATATTATGGATTTTACTATGATGCTGAGTATGGGGAGGAGACTTTTCAGGTTAGTTTTCCCGGTGCGAAAGAAGTTCATTCTTTCAAAGAACGTAAAGGATCTTATCAAACAGTACAATTAGATGAATTTCCATCCTTTATTGAATGTAAAGACATTTATACCAATACAATTGGTTTAATTCTGTTAGCAAGTCCAGAAGAAGTTCCACTAACTGGTGAATGGGTAGTTGGTGTTGATTTTGGTACTTCCTTTACTAACGTCTATGTTAATAAAAACGATAAAGTAACAGAAAGATTGAACTTAGAAATACTGCATCGTAAAATTACTTATGTGTTAGTAGAAACCAGATTTCCAGTTTTGTTTGAATACTTCATTCCTGAGAGTTTTATTCCTGTAGAGAAACCCTTTCCGATGTCTACAGTCTTAACAACAAAAGGAGAAAGAAACACAAAAACAGACCAATTAAGTCCAATTTTTGATGGTCGTTTATATATTCCCGCACGAAATCGCTTTTCACCCCAAGAAACCTGGATCAAAACTAATCTCAAATGGGAAACTGAGAATTTAGGCAATAACCAACTATTCCTTAAACATTTAGCATTACATATTAGTGCTATAGCCGCTAAAAATGGTGTACAAAAAATTCAATGGTCTTTATCTTTTCCATCAGCTTTTTCACCTAAACAAGAACAGAACTATGCCAAAACCTGGCAGAAAATAACTAAAGAAATAGAAGCCAAAACAGGTATTAAACACAACAGCCCTGGTAAGGATGATGCAACTTATTTCCGTACTGAAAGTTTAGCTGTAGCCCAATATTTTGCTGAGTATGAAGATTGTAATTTAGTTAACTCTACCTGTATTGATATGGGTGGTGGTACATCAGATATTTCTATTTGGCAAGATGATAAGCTAGTTCATCAATGTTCTGTGGAATTAGCAGGACGTGATTTATTTTCTCAGTTCATCGAAATAAATCCTAATTTTCTCAAAAAATTAGATATTAACCCCGATGAATGGACGAGATTGAAAGGAGTTGCTTTCAATGCCAAACTGGATGTTTGGATGCGTCTAGAAGCTGATAACTGGTTAGATAAAAAACGGGATACTTTGGAAGAAAATAAAGAATTTCAAGGTTTATTACGGTTAATGGCAATAGGTATATCTGGCTTGTACTTTTATGTTGGTCAGATTCTATCTGTTTTATATCAAGAGGGTAAATACACTGTTGATGAAATCACTCCAGTCTATATTGGTGGTAATGGTTCACGTTTATTACATTGGTTAGCTGAACGTGGAGAATTTGACAAAAATTCAGAAATAAATGCTTTACTTAGTCGCATGATGAGTGTAGCTTCTGGTTTTACAGATACAGAAGAACCCACACGCCTAAGTCAAAACCCCAAAGATGAAGCTGCTTGTGGTTTAGTGTTAAAAGATAAAAAGCTCAAAGGTTTAAATAAAAAGGAAAAAGATCATGTAATTGCTGGTGAAGGTTGTGAAATAGATAATGAAACCTATAGTTGGCAAGATCGTTTAGAATTTAAGGCTAAAACCATTTCTAAATATCAAATTCCTGAACTAAATCAGTTAAGATTGTTTCTGGATGCTTTTCATGCTAGTCTAGATGATTTAGGAATTGATGGAATTAAACCACTAGAAGGTTATGAATTTGAAAAAGAATATCCAGATGATCCCGATCCGGAATACAATCAAAAGTTGTGGAAAGCTACAGTTAAGGAGTTGAGAAATTCTTTAAATTCCATTAAAGGTGATGTTGAAAGTATAGGTGAAGAACCTCCTTTTATCCTGGGCTTAAAGGCTTTACTGAAAGTTTTAGCTAGGGAATGGTCTGGTAAATAAAGCGGTTTAAATATGGGCGATATTTTCGCCCTGATTGTTTTCTTTCAATTATCAAGTATACAGAGGTGAAAAATGGAAGCTAATTCTAATATATGTCCTGTTTGTAAAACTGAATACGGTGATCATAATAGAGAAGAAGCTATAAGTTATTTCCTTATATTCATAGTTTCTGAATTGAAAAAAGAAAATTTAAATCTGAAAAAAGAGAATCAATCTCTACAAGAAAGATTAGAAAAATATGAAAATACTAATATTTCAGAAAATACATATAATAATCTAGCCGATAATAAAATACAAGAACTACTAAATCATTTTCAACACCCCTTAGTTGTTGAAGCCATTATTAAGATAATTAATGATTATTCTCAGGCACAAAATAATAAATTTCAGATGGAAAATCAAGAGAATTTAATAAATAAAGAAGAGGAATATATTAATCATGACAATGGTGAAAATTTAGATGAAACAAAAACTGATGATGAAGAAACTAAGAGCATCGCAGATAATTATACAGATTATTCTACAATTCTGACATTGCACGAACAGCAATTAGTAAATTCTTATAAGAATCCGGATTTCGATTTCCAGGATTTCCCGGAATGGATAATTAAAGTATCTGAGCCGGAAGAAAGTCAAACTAAGCGTTGGGGAGGCAGTAAAGAAGCAACAATTTTTCAACGTAATCGTCAAGGTAATTATTGGATAATCAATATAGATGATTGTTCATATATAGTTCCTCAAAGAAAATTTAAGATTAATGAATATAGCCAAGAGACATTACTCTCAACTTTTGACTGTCGCGGTTATCAATCAGGTAAATCTGAAAATTTTGTATTGGTAAAACCAGGTAAAGTAACTGTTAAAAATCAATATGAATGGCAATTAATTGACCCAGGTATCTTACAATTTTAATAAACAATATGTGAATATTATGCTAAAAACAAATCATATCAAATATATCTCAGTTTCTTTACTCATCTCTCTGATGGTGGGGTGTCAACGTCCTCCATTAAAATCAGAAAATAATAATGTTAAAGTTCAAGCTAACCCATCTCCTGTAATTTTACAGAACGTGGATGACTTTAATTCGATTTTATCCGCACATACCGAATTAAATAAATCAATAATTCAGTTAAATGCTAATCTCCAGAAAGTTATAGATGGTAACTTAGAAAGAAAAGAATTAGATTTTACCGATTCAAATAAAAAAATAGTTCAATTGAAAAATGCTCTCACAAAAATTAATAATCCAGACAAAATAAAAAACCTCGCAGATATAAACAAGACAATTAGTGATATAGAGAACGCCATCAAACCATTAGAAAAGGGTTTTAGTGATGCTGATGTTACTCAAGTCCAACAAATTATTAAACTCCAAGAAACTCAAAATATTGCACCTAATGGTAATTTTAGGAAAAAAACACAGATACAGTTACAAAATTTTTTGAATAAAAAAAATGAAATATTAAACAAACAATTTGATGTAATTAAACAACTAACAAAAAATCAACAATTATCGGATAATAATGGGATTGTAAGTAACTATCAACAGATAGTGTCAGAAAATCACAATCCTGCTAATCAAGATAAAATTCTGATACCTAAATCTGAACTTGACAGGATTTATAAACTTCTAAATTTGACTGTCAGTGTAAATATTATGAGTTTTATTATCTTTGGGGGATTAATTGCTTGGTTATTTTATAAGTTGAACATATTGGAAACAAAACAAAATCATTCATCAAATAATATAACTCAACCAAAAAGAATTGTAAATTACATTGAAGGAGAATTTACACAGATTAAACGGCATTTTGATAATTTAGATGAAAGGTTAAAAACCATAGAAAGAGGTTATCAAAATCCCCAAAGTCCCAGTTTATCAAATTACACATTTACGAATAATCAACCAATTAATACACCAGTTAATAGAGTAGTACATCCACTTAAACCCCAAACGGAAAATATTTATCAATCTCAGACATCTCTATCTAATCACGAAACCAAAATACTTACAGTATATAATAGTAAACCTCGTTCTTTATCTGCAAATGCAATCACTGTTGCAGAAAGTGATCACACAGTAGAACAGCGTCGTATTGGAAAAAAAGTTGCACCTATTCTAGAAAAAAATCAGTTAGGTAATTACTGGATAGTTCGAGAAGGAAATTATGAATATCTTGTACCCAAAGGCAATATTAAAATTAATGAGTATAATTATGAAACAATATCAAGCTGTTTTGAATGTATAGGATATCATCCCAGTTCTTCCAGTAGCTTTACATTGTTAAAACCAGCAACAGTATCATCTATTGGACAACATTGGCAATTAGTAGAACCTGGAAAATTACAATTTTAATAACTAAAAGAATCAATTAAATTATATGCCAGCTAATAATCTTGAAAAAGTAGATTTTTCAGAACAGGAATGTTTAGAGTGTTGTTTCAAATTAAAGGAAGTAAGGTTACAATTAGGTTTTAATTACTCAAACCTGCTAAAGTGGTAATGATAGGTAATTTACAAACCTGGCAATTGACGGAGAAAGGAATTATTGAATTTGAGTAGATGTAGATGAATATGAATAATAATTTACATGATTTAAAAATGAAAACTGACAGCTTATTAACTAAGCTCAAAGAACTTCAACTGACAACCAAGGATTTATTTTTAAAAAAGCTCGTATTTATCGAACAAGAGAGTATTTTACCAGGTGCTTTACTTCCTCAAGGTACGCAATATTTAGTATTTGCAAATCATCAGATTACTCCTCTTTTACCGCTTAATCCAATTCTACTAGATTATTTTACTCCAGAAGAATTAACTAAACAGCTTAAATTTGAATTGATTGATGAAGATGATTTATCACAGGTAAGACTAATTTTAGATTTACCAAATAGTGAAACTCCTTTGTTTAAAGATTATACAATTCAAGCAGAAAATCTTATTCCTGAAGTTCCAGTTTTAGAAGTATGGCCTAATTTTCAAGCAGAGGGATGGAAAGAATATTACGGTTTTTGTTATGATGCTGAATATGGAGAAGAAACTTTTCAGGTTTGTTTTCCTAATGTAGAGGAAATTAAGCAATTTCAAGAAGGTCGAGGTAGTTATAAAATAGTTAGATGTACTCAATTTCCTAAATTTATTGAATGTAAAAATATTCAAGAACATACAATTGGTATTATTTTACTACCAACACAAAAGAAAATAGAGCTTGCATATTCCTGGAAAATAGGTATAGATTTTAGAAGTGATTATACTAGCGTTTATGTTAATAAAGATGATAAAATTGTTGAATCTTTCAAATCAGATAATCTACATCATAAAGTTACAGATGTTTCTATAGAGACTAGGTTTCCAGTTTTATTTGAATACTTCATTCCTGAAAGTTTTATTCCAGTAGATAAACCATTTCCCATGTCTACCATACTAACTACTAGGGGAAGTGCAGACATAAATCAAGAACGTCCAATTTTTGATGGTAGAGTTTATATTCCTGTTCGGAATAGATATTCACAACAAGAAAGCTGGGTTAAAAAAGATTTACAATGCTCAACTAAAAATCTTAGATATATTCGGTTATTTCTTAAACACCTCATATTACACCTGACTGCAAATGCTGTTAACAACAAAGTTAAAACAATTGAATGGTGTATTTCCTATCCTCCTCAATTTTCCCGTAAAGGTAAATATAAATATGCTCAAATGTGGCAAGATATAACCAATAATTTACAATCTAAAACAGGTGTTAAACATCTTTGCCCCAATATTAATGATAGTCAATATTTTCGATCACAAAGTTTAGCATTTGCTCAATATTTTACTGAATATGAAGATTATGATTTAGTAAATACCACTTGTATTGATATTGGTAATGTAAATTCTAATATATCTATCTGGCAAGATAATCAACTTATTTATCAATGTTCTCTAAATTTTGGTAAAATAGACTTATTCTCTCAGATAATAAAAACTAACCCTCAGATTTTGAAAATATTTGATATTGAACCTGACAACTGGATAAAATTTCCAGAATATGCTTTTTATGACCAGTTAGATATTTGGTTAAGATTAGAGTCTGCAAACTGGTTAGAACGAAAAAGAGAGTTATTTATAAATCATCCTGAATTTCAAAAACTGATAACATTAATGTCTATTGGTTTATCTGGGTTGTATTTTTATATTGGTCAAATTCTTGCTGTTTTACACCACGAGGGTAAATACACTCTTAAAGAAATTACTCCTGTTTATATTGGTGGAATTGGTTCACGTCTTTTAAATTGGTTGTCAGAAGGTGGAGAATTTGATATAAATTCAGAAATTAATTCTTTACTCAGTCGCATGATGAGTATAAGTTCTGGTTTTCCTGACACAGAAGAAATTACACGCATGAGTCAAAACCCTCAAGATGAAGTTGCTTGTGGTTTAGTTTTGCAAGATCAAAAATTACAAGAATTAGATATAAATTTAAACACTATTGATAAATATGAGATTACTAATTTAACTCAGTTACAGCTATTTTTTGATACTTTCCATGATAGTTTAGATGATTTAAGAATTGAAGATATTAAAGCAATAGAAGGTTATAACTTTAATAAACCAGAGTATGAATATAATCAAAAATTATGGAGAGCTACAGAAAGAGAACTAAGAAACCTTTTAAATTCTCAAAAAGGTGATATTGAAAATATCCAACCAGAACCACATTTTATTGTAGAATTAAAAGCATTAGTTAGAGTATTATATAAGGAGATAGATAATCTATGACATCCAATTTTCAAGATGATTTAATTCGTAGAATTAAACAACTAGAGCAAATTATTGAACAAAACCTGACACCGCGAATCACTAATATAGAAAATTACCTATCTACACTTACTGAAAAAGTCCAAACTGGTTCAGTTATCGTCACAGGTGCTTTTACAACGGAAAAAATCACACCCCTAAATATATCTGAATTAGAATTAATAGAAGTTTATAATAACGTTCCCAAAGTTTTATTAAAAAACTCAATTATTGCCGAATTAACAGCTAAAAGTTATCGAGAAGATAACCAAAATCAACCTGTTTTATTAGAAAAAGATGAAAATGGTAAATATTGGATAATAGTATCTAATCAAAATAATATCTTTCTCTTACCTAGCATTAACATTAAATTGCATATTCATAAACTAAAAACTGTAGAAAAATTATTTGATTTTCGTGGTATTACTCCCACAGTAGATACTCATTTTCTATTAATTAAACCTGCTAGAGTATCCAGTTTACCTAGTGGTAAGGAATGGAAGTTATTAGAAAAGGGAATTTTAGAATTTACTAATGATATTTCTGGTGTTTCATTTAGATCATATTTAGATATAGATGAGCAACAAAATCAAGTTAAAAATAATTTAGAAAAAAATAATTTAGAAATTGAAAAAATCAATAATCAATTACATGATGTAAAATTTCATTTAGAAAATTTACAGCAGGAAAACTTAATTTTAAAATCCCAATTACAATTATCAGAAATTAAAGATAACCAAGCAAATACTAATTTAGAAATCCTGAAAATAAATAAACAATTAAATGAGGTAAAATTGGAATTAGAGAAATTTTATCAAGAACAAAAAAATTTAGATTCACAAATCAAAAATATACCAACAGTTAAAGATTCTGCTGATTTGCAAGATATAGATTTACTCAAAAAACAAATAGAATTATGGGTAATAGTAAAAAATTATAATCTCGAATTTGATTTTCCAGATAAGATAGAAGTTTCCGAAACAGCAAGTAGTAAAGAATCGCGTTGGAGTGGTGATATTGAAACACCATCAGTTTTTGAGCGCAAGAAAAAAGGTAGAGGAGAATACTGGATTATTAATAATCAATATTTAGTTCCTAAACCTAAACAAATAATTAATGAACATAGTTATGAAAATATATCAACATTCTTTGAATGTTTCAATTATAGTGATTTCAGATATGATAGGTTTATTCTCATCAACCCTGCTCAAGTAGCAATGATAGATAATTCAGAAAATTGGCAAGTTACAGAAAAAGGAATTATTGAATTTATAGATACTCAGCCAACAGCAACAAATAATAATACAGAAATATCAAAGATTGAGGAACAATTGGATAATTTAAAATCAATGTTAGAAAAAATGCAGGAAGAACGCAACAACTTAGAATCTCAAATAGGCAAAATTTCAGTTCTCAGAGATTATGTTTATCTGCAAATAGATTTAATTAAGGTGCGATTAGAATCTTTGGAAAATAAATCTGAATAGAGAATACCCAGATACCGGACTTCTTAAAGAAGTCCGGTATCTATTAATTAAATATTTAATAATAATTACCTCACAGAAAAAGCCTCACTAAATCTGCGGGTAATTGGCTCAACAATAAAGGTTAAAATCGACTTCTTCCGCGTCACAATCTCCGCATTTGCCACCATCCCCGGCGTAAATTCCACCTCTTTACCCCGCACAGTCACGGAATGCTTACTTAACTTAATTCTCGTCGGAAAAACCAAACCTAATTTTTCATCAACCACCGCATTCGGACTAATTTGTAAAACTTCCCCATCAACTACACCAAATTCTTGAAAGGGAAAAGTGGCTAATTTCACCTTTGCTTTCATTCCCTGACGAATAAAACCAATATCCCGGTTTAAAACTTTTACCTCTAACAGCATTTCTTCCCCTTCGGGTAAAATTGACAGCAATTCTTCCCCAGACTGTACAGGTCCTTTGGTAGCTTTGACTTTATAAATTGTTCCCGCTACTGGTGCTTTAATTGTTTCTCCATCTTTTTCTTGTTTCGCTTGTTCTAATTGTCCTGCAACATTGGCTAATTCTTCTTTACGTCTATTTATTTGCGTTAAAATTTCACTTTTTCTTTCTGATGCTAATCTTAAACCTTGATTTTTGGCTGCTTGATACGCTTGTTCAGCTTGATTAATTTCTTGTTTTTGAGCAGCAACATCTTTTCCTAAAGATGCTACTTTATCCTGTGTTTCTGTAACTCTATTTTTGGCATTAGTTACTTCATTCGTGGCTCTAATAATATCAGTATTTGCTCGATTTAATCTTTCCTGGGCTTCTAAATAATCAACTCTGGGAACAGCACCAGGATTTAATAAGGTTCTCAAATTTTCTTCTCGTTGTTGGGCAATTTTTAAACTTTCTTCTAGTTTAGCACGGATATTTTCTGCATTCACTAAATTAGTTTGAGCATTAATCACACTGGTTTTAGCATTAGCTAAATTTTCTTCTAACCGAGTTAATCTAATTTTCGCTTGTTTGATAATTGAAAGTTGGCGTTCTGCTTCTGCTTCTGCTGCTGCTTGTCTAGCTTTATAATCTAATAACCGGGAATTTAATAACTCATCTTGTAATTTTGTTCCCGCAGTATTTCCTCCGGTTCTTTCAGCTTGTAATCTTTGTAAATCTTCTTCAATTAATTTACTTGATTTCGCTAATCTGTTAACATCGGTTTGTTGTAAATTAGGGTCACGTTCAATTAATATTTGATCTTTAGTTACGCGATCGCCCTCATTAACTTTCACCGCTACAATAGATCCATTACCTAAAGATGTCACCGGTCTCACTTGAGTAGAAGCAATTAATTCTCCCGGTGCTGTCGCTACTTCATCAATTTCTGAAAAATGCGCCCAGGAAATAGTACCAAAGACAATAACACTAATAGTTCCCGCTAATAATCTTGTATAAAGTGGTGGTAATTCCTGTACAGCTTTACCCAATTCATAGGATAATTGTTCCTCTGGTTTAGCAAAATTTTCTTTTGTTTGACGTGCTTGAACAGGATTTGCAGATAGGGAATATTTCATATATTTGGTAATTGGTAATTGGTAATTGGTAATTGGTAATGGTTAATTGGTAATTGGTAATACAATTTTGGATTTTGGATTTTGGATTTTGGATTGTTTTTGTCAATTCCAATCTAAAATCTAAAATCTAAAATTTTCTTCCCCAGTCACCAATCACCAAAATTAAATTGCTAAATAACGCGGCAAAAAGTTTTCTACAGTTTCCAAGTGAAAGTTATAAATTCTTTCTTTCTAAATTGGCAATTTCTTCCGATGTACAGTAAAATTCATTAGCTAATAAAGTGCGAAAAGTTCCTAAACTTGTTTGTGCTGAAGAGTTCAATAAACCTAATGCTCCCCGTAAACCATCCACTGCAAATAAAGGAACATTAATGATGATTGGTTGTTTGTTAAAGATGCGACTAAAAATTTTGGGAATGTCCTCACGCAATAAAATTTTAGGTCCTCCTAATAGTAAAATTTGATTACGAGCCTCAGCAACGGTTAAAGAATCTACGACTATTTTGGCTAAGTCATCGGTACTAATAATAGATGTGCGATTTTTGGGATCACCGATGAGCAAATATAAATCAGTTTCTCTAAACCGTTCCGCCAAAGGTAGCAGGTTTGATGCTAAACCAGATGGGCGTAAAATAGTGTAATTTAAGCCACTACTTTGCAGATATTTTTCTACTGTGCGTTTAGTTTTGAAAATGGGAGCGTCTTCATATCCTCTTTCAGCACCTAAAACGGATATCAAGACAAAATGCTCAACAGTTAGTAATTTTATGGACAAATATCCTCAAGCTACTTTGACCAGTATTACCCGGAATGGGTAGATATATTTCACACCTTGACAGGCTTTTTTGATATCCTGTTCTCTCCGCAAATCACCAATAAATATATCAGAAACCCGGTGTTATAACTCGCTCTAATGAGACGTAAGACAAACAAAAGACCTTACCGACTTCTGTTGTTGACGTAATAACCGCACCATGCGGCGGCCAATATCTCCCGTTGCTCCAGTTACTAGAATCATAACTTTTGGATTTGAGTATGGGGCTTTATGTAGTTAAGTTTAATCACTATTTTCAAATCAGCAAATTCCTAAAATCCGAAATTTTACAATTTTTGTTTAAAATAATAATGTTGGGATTAGTTGGGATTTAGTAAAACTGATGCAAATACCAGAAACAAACCCAAAGCTGAAAATACCTGTATCCAGTCTCTATGTTAGTGACTTTTATGCTTGGACACAGGAACAAGCTGATTTACTCCGCAACCATCAATGGCATAAAATTGATTGGCAAAATTTAATTGAGGAAGTTGAATCCTTGGGGAAACAGCAACGTCAAGAACTGCGAAATCGTTTAAGTATTTTAATAGGACATTTATTAAAATGGCAGTTTCAACCACAACGCCGCAGTCGTAGTTGGTTAGCAACCCTTCGCATTCAACGCTTAGATACTATTGAATTACTTGAGGAAAATCCGAGTTTAAAATCCTATCTTGAGGAGGCACTTGGTAAAGCTTATTTGAAAGGTGTGGAATTAGCTGTTAAAGAAACTGATTTACCTCGTAGCAATTTTTCTGCTACTTGTCCTTATAGTTTGACGGAAATTTTAGATGATGGTTTTTATCCTGGTGAAGCTAGTGAGTTAGTCAATGAGTGAGAATCGTTAAACATTTTTAATAGTCTTATTAGTGATATTTTGTGTAGTCTTCATTTTACGGAAATAAGCCTAACCGAATCCATAATTGCCTTGCTATCACTTGTGATTGACTATTTAGTTCTAAAGTTTTTACAGTTGCTCGTCCGATAGGCGTTATACCTATAATCAAACCAGTTTGAGAATTAACTTGAAAATGATCTTCCCATCTGTCTTCTCTGGGATTAAAAAGACGAACTTCCATATTAGATTCAGGATCTATTTCACTAGTACGTGTTCCTTTACGCAGATTACAAGAACGACAAGCAAGGGCGAGATTAAATTCAACATTAGCACCACCACGAGAAATAGGAACTATATGTTCAACCTCAAAGGGAAAATTAAATACTAATTCGGGTGCATGACAATATTCACAACGATGAATGGCGCGATTTGCCACCAGATTATAAAATGGGTTCATTGACTTGATCGTTGTGCTAAATATGCTGTTCTGGCTGTAGCAGCATTGAGTTCAAGATTAACAAGATTATCTAACTCCATTTGTATTTCTGGGGAAAGTATCTGTCCTTGATCTCTTGCTGTTCTCCACATATTCATTAGCTCTGATAAACGTTGTTGTTGCTCGCTAGTGAAGAATTGGTCAGGATGAAAGTTATCAATAACTAATATGGCACGAAATTCAACTTTACCTAACTGCGTAGTCAAAGCATCTAAAGCTTGACCTGCGGTTTTGCCAACACATTGTTTATCACCAGCGATGGCACGATAACACACTTCACCACTGGCATTTGATATGGGCAAAATAGCAACTGTAGTCATAATGCTGATTTGGGTATCTGTTGTTTATTAATTATAAGCTCTACTGAAAACAGGCGATCGCTTTCTATTTTTTAGCTTGATAAAGTGCGATTGCGCGGAGCGCACTGCCGTAGGCAATCGCTTTACTTGCTATCCTCTAAAATTCCACCACCACCGGCGTATGATCACTAGGTTTTTCTAACTTCCTGGGTGCAATATCAATAATACAACTTTGAGCGCGTTCATAAAGCACAGGTGTTAAATAATGATGGTCTATTCTCCAACCTAAATTTCTTTTAAAAGCCGCCGTCCGATAATCCCACCAACTATAATTTCCCCCCTCTTGATTAAACTTTCTCAAAGCATCCGCAAAACCCAAATCAAGTACATCTTTTAAAGCTTGGCGTTCTGGGATAGATGCCATAATGTGATTTTCTATTTTTACTTTGTCATTAATATCTATATCTTCCAAGGCAATATTAAAATCACCACACATAGAAATAGCCGGATTTGATAATAGTAATTGCTGCAAATATTTCCGTAATACTGTTAACCAACGCAGTTTATATTCATATTTTTCACTTCCCACCGATGAACCATTAGGAACATAAAGATTGACAATTCTCACTCCATCAATTACACCACTAATTACCCGCTTTTGTTCATCCCAAACTGGATCTAAATCTGTTAACACTGAACAGAAACCCATACTCACATCTTCCAAAGGTTGACGGCTAATCAGTGCCACTCCGTTATAAGCTTTCTGTCCGTAAATATAAAGATGATAACCTAAGTTTTCAAAAGAATTTAAGGGAAAATCCTGATCTACAACCTTCGTTTCCTGCAAACACAAAACATCAACAGGATTTTCACTTAACCAGTTGATCACCTGTTCTAAACGAGTCCGAATTGAATTGACATTCCAAGTAGCGATTTTCATGAGTTACTTATCAGTAGGATAGTAAATAAAGAAATATAGAATATGTAAATTTTTTGTAATCATTTTTGATTGTGAATTTTTTTGTTCAACCTCCCATTCACTTAAAAATAAGCTATAAGTAATTGATCCCTGCTGTAAATGCGTATTCGCAAATACAAAATAGGCAAAATTGTAAGTTAGGCTACAGAAAATTATAAATGATTATGATCCCCCAGATAGATGAAAATATAAAGTACTTGCTTGTAAACTAATAAAGACGTTAATTGTTAGCACTTGCTACGACTGTGATATTACATTTGTGAGTGAGTTGATAATACAGTTAACCGAGAATACGCTTTTCTAATAGTCAGTCAGAAAAGTTAACTTAAATGGAAGAAAAGTAAGCATAAATGCTTTTACCTCATAAAATAATTTCAGGATTGGTAGCAGGTGATGTCAAATCAATAAATCAATATAAATCAATATATATGATGTTGACACTCTTTGTAGACCAAACCAAGAATCGCAAGATATAGCATATTAGCTCAATTTTCACCAGAAAATATCCCAAAATATGCAAATTCTGTCACCAAGCGGAGAGGTTGGAACTTTCACAGATACATCCATTTAGGTGTAATCAAATTAGGTGTAATCAAAATTTTTTTGCTCGATTACAACAACAAACTTTTTTAGGAGGACATTGGTATGAGTAATAGAGCCAACACTTGCCCATGCTGCGGTGGATCAATCCTACGTCATGTCCGTCATGGTGAACTATATTGGTTTTGCCTTTCGTGCCGACAAGAAGTACCACTGTTAACTATCAGTCGCTTATCAAATCATTTGGAAACCCGTAACACAGGAGTAGTTACTCCGTCTGCTGTTAACTCAGTAGAGTAATCTAATGCGGCTGGTTCTGAATATCTACAGAGTGGAAATAGACAAGTGAATACCATATTTCTTGAGAGCAAGCGTCAAGCTAGAGATGGCGCTTGCGCTTTGGTTTGACTTTGTTGCCAGAACAGCGGATAACTTCCAGTTAATGTCGATATGATATAAAAGTAGATAAAACTTAAAGAATATTCATCAAATGCTGATTCACTCATCTGACTTGCCCAAAGTCAAAGACTCAGTAGGCAAAAAAATTCTCTTAGGTAATGAACCTAAACCAGAACTAATTGCGATTCTAGCAGTCTACTTTGTTCAAGGCATATTAGGGTTATCGCGTCTAGCCGTTAGCTTTTTCCTCAAAGATGAATTGCAACTGAGTCCAGTTGAGGTATCAGCACTGTTGGGAATAGTTGCTCTACCTTGGATGATTAAGCCATTATTTGGCTTTATTTCCGATGGTTTGCCCATATTTGGCTACCGTCGCCGTCCCTATCTAGTGTTATCTGGGATACTGGGGGCTGGTGCTTGGGTAAGTTTGGGAACAATAGTTAATAGTAGCTGGGCGGCAACAATTGCGATCGCCCTATCTTCCCTTTCCGTTGCCTTCAGTGATGTCATTGTAGACTCCCTAGTTGTCGAACGTGCCAGAGTAGAAACCCAAGCCAAAGCTGGTTCTCTGCAATCTTTGTGCTGGGGTGCTACTGCTCTTGGAGGCTTAATTACTGCTTACTTTAGCGGCTTACTCCTAGAATATTTCAGCACACGCACAGTATTTTTAGTCACGGCATTTTTTCCGCTAATTATTTCCGTGGTAGCTTGGTTAATTGCAGAAACACCAATTAATCAAGACACTACACAACCTCAAGCAAATAATCTTCTCTCCACCTCCAATCAAATTAAACAACTGGGTAAAGTGATTACACAAAAAGCAATTTGGATACCCACAGCATTTATCTTTCTGTGGCAATCTACCCCCAGTGGAGAAGCAGCTTTTTTCTACTTTTTCACCAACGAATTACACTTTCAACCTGAATTTTTAGGCAGAGTCCATTTAGTTACCAGTTTAGCCTCATTAATTGGAATTTGGATTTTCCAACGGTTCTTAAAATCCGTACCATTTCGAGTAATTTGTGGCTGGAGCATCGTCATTTCTGCTGCATTAAGAATGACAATGTTAATATTAGTAACCCACACTAATCGAGCATTAGGAATAGATGATCAATGGTTCAGTTTAGGTGATAGCTTAATACTCGCAGTCATGGGACAAATTGCCTTCATGCCCGTGATGGTATTAGCCGCAAGAATATGTCCCTTGGGAATAGAAGCCACATTATTTGCCCTCTTAATGTCAATCTTCAATTTAGGAGGAGCTATTTCCAGAGAGTTTGGGGCTTTAATCATGCACTGGTTAGGAATTACCGAAAATAACTTTGATACCCTCTGGTTACTAGTAATTATCACCAATGTAATTGCCCTTGTACCATTGCTATTTATCAAATTTTTACCAGGTGAAGAAACAGAAACTATCACATCTACTCAAAATCCAGTAATTCAGTGAATTAATCAAAACCATTTAATTTTCATTTCTGTTTTTTGAAAAGTACATTCATGATGTACTGTTGAAAAAATATCATCTTGTCTTGAAAAAAATAAAAAACACCAAAATATGCAGATTTTAGAACCTCAAAACCAGCAAACGTTAGCAAAATCTTACAATCAAGAAGATTGGCAAAAAGGATATGAATCACTCAAACAAGAATACGATTATTGGATTGATGAAATAGAAGGGGTAATACCCGCAGAACTACAAGGAACACTATTGAGAAATGGACCCGGTTTATTAGATATCAACGGACAAAGATTACATCATCCCTTTGATGGGGATGGAATGATTAGCCGCATTACATTTACTAACGGACGCGCCCATTTTCGTAATAAATTTGTAGAAACAGAAGGTTATTTAGCAGAAAAAAAAGCTGGTAAAATTCTTTATCGTGGCGTATTTGGTACACAAAAACCAGGAGGTTGGTTAGCTAATGCCTTTGATTTCAAAATCAAACATATTGCTAATACTAATGTTATCTATTGGGGTAAAAAACTATTAGCTTTATGGGAAGCAGCAGAACCTTATTTATTGCATCCCCACACCTTAGAAACATTAGGCAACGAATATTTTAATGGTGTTTTATCCCCAGGTGAAGCTTTTAGCGCCCATCCCCGCATAGATCCCAATGGTAAATTAGTTAACTTTGCCATTAAACCAGGACTATCAACCACAATTACAATTTTTGAACTCAACACCAACGGCGAAATTATCAGTAAACAAAATCATAGTGTTCCTGGTTTTTGCTTTATTCATGATTTTGTCATCACCGAAAATTACTGTATCTTCTTCCAAAACCCTGTTAATTTTAATCCCATACCTTTCGCTTTAGGAATGGCCAGTGCTGGACAATGTATTCAAGTCCAAAAAAATCAACCCACAAAAATCATTATTATTCCCCGCAAAGATAGTAAAGCTGAGAAAGAAGAAGTCAGAACTTTAGAAACCCAAGCAGGTTTTATTTTCCATCATGTCAACGCTTTTGAAGTGGAAACTGAAATTATCATTGATTCAATTTGCTATGAATCATTACCAGAAGTAGAACCAAATACTGATTATCTACAAACCAACTTTGACACCAATGCACCAGGACAAATTTGGCGATTTGATATTAATTTGCCGGAGAAAAAAGTACAAAGTCAGTTAATAGATAAACGTGCTTGTGAATTTCCTACTATTCATCCGAATAATGTAGGTAGACCATACCGTTATTTGTACATTGCTGCGGCTCATAACCCCATAGGAAATGCACCCTTACAAGCAATCATGAAAGTAGACTTAGCAACAGAAAAACGAGAAATTTGGAGTGCAGCACCACGGGGTTTTATGGGTGAACCAATTTTTATTCCTCGTTCCAACTCTCAACAAGAAGATGAAGGTTGGGTAATAGCTTTGGTTTATGATGCAGAACATCATCGCTCAGATGTAGTGATTTTAGATGCTCAGGATTTTTCAAAAGGTGTAATTGCTAAATTACACCTTAAACATCATATTCCTTATGGTTTACATGGGAGTTTTACACCAGAAACATTCATTTAATTAATGTAGGTTGGGTTAAGCGTAAACCCAACACAACAAAATCATATTAAATAGAACGGAAAAACACCTTTAAACCATCACTGGGTTGAGACGTGGGTATCATTTTTAAATCTAAATTTTGTCCTGGTACAAGTTCCCATTCATAACCACGCAACAGCAAAGCAGCAAATATTTTCATTTCCAACTTAGCAAATTCTTTACCTAAACATTCTCTCATCCCACCACCAAAGGCAACATAACTAAAAGGTTTAGATTTGTCCTCATTTCTCTCTACACTAAACCTTTCTGGATCGAAAGTTTGAGAATTTTTATAAATAGTTTCATATTGGTGGGTTTTCCCTATTTGATACAGTACACTCCAACTTTGAGGAATACTATATCCATTAAATTCACAAGTTTTAGTTACAGAACGAAAACCACCACCAACAGGGGGAATAACTCGCAAAACTTCCTTGAGTATTTGGTCTAAATAAGTCATTTGTTTTAAATGTTCAGATGTGAGCGCACCTGTAACATTTATTTGTTGTTGTTCTTTTCTTGCTGCTGCTAAAATGTCTGGGTTTTGTGCTAACAACAAACAAAAAGAAGACATTGCCGAAGTTAAGGTTTCATGTCCAGCAAATAATAATGTTAAAATTTGATCTTTGAGTTCATTTACACTCAAACTATTACCATCTTCATCTTTAGCATTTAACAACAAACCCAAAGCATCTTTTTCTGAATTTTCTGAGATTGGCTGCTTTTGACGTTGTAAAATTATATTTTCAATTTTCGCTAATAACAGTTCTCGACTTTTTAGAGCTTTACCAAATTTAGTCCAAGGTAAACGAATGGGAAGAGTAAATAAACCTTGACACCATTCTTCAAATAATTCAGCAAAATGAGGATCATTAGTAGTATCTGTTCCTACTAATAATTTACAAGCCACATCAAAAGTATATTGTCTGATTTCAGGATACCAGGTTAATTGACCTAAATTTAACCATTTTTGTAAATAGCTATTAGTAATTTCCACCATTGTAGGTGTATAACTTGCTAAAGCTCTGGGTAGAAATGCTTGAGCTAATAATTTACGTCGGGTTTGATGAATGCTTCCAGTTTGCGTTGCTAAAGATGCAGGACCAAGCAATTCTGAAACAGTCTTAGGCCATTGAATTATAAAATTCTGATTTTCACCACTAAATACAAAGCGGTTTGCATCTGCTCCTATCATCATAATTGTAGGAGAACCAAAGATATTAGTTTTAAAAATGTTGCCGTATTTCTGTTGTCTTTTTCTGGCAAAATTTTTATCTGTTAAAAAACTAATTGTTTCACCAATGATAGGTAAACCAAAGTTTCCCGGTGGTAAAGGTAATTGATTATCAGTAGAAATATCTTGGTTTTTTGATTTGTTTTCTTGGATTTTCATAATTGTATATAGTTTGATGGGATACTAATGTTATCAGTTGGTATTGGTAATTGCTAATTAATAGTTTTTGAAGTTTATCCTATTAAACGATTTAATCTTTTGTAGACATCATCATCATTACGTTTACCAACTAAAATAACTTCTACTAAATCTTGCTCTTGATAGTATCTATAAATAATGCGATATTCACCACTATCTACTCGATAAAAACCCTGATAACCAGATAGTTGTTTTCAGAACTTGTCAGATATCTGACTTCTAACATTGAATTATGTTTTTTAACATCATCATCAAAGAAGTCGGGGTCTAGTGTCTCAGAAGTTTTCAGATACCCGACTTCTAACGTTCAGTTATGGTGTGTTAATATTCTCAAAAAGAAGTTAGGGATCTAGTTTCTTGAAAAATACTTTTAACCCATCACTCGATTGAGGCATGGGTGTCATTTTTGAATCTGAATTTTGTCCTGGTACAAGTTCCCATTCATAACCACGTAAGAGCAAAGCAGTAAATATTTTCATTTCTAACTTAGCAAATTCTTTACCTAAACATTCTTTAATTCCCCCACCAAAGGGAATGTAACTAAAAGGTTTAGATTTGTCCTCATTTCTCTCTACACTAAACCTATCTGGATCGAAACTCTGAGGATTTTGATAAATATTTTCATCTTCATGGGTTTTGTATATGTCATACACTACCACCCAACCTTCAGGAATAGAATAACCATTAAATTCACAGGTTTTGATTACTGAACGAAAACCACCAAGTATGGGGGGAATAAGTCGTAAAATTTCCTTAAGTATTTGGTCTAGGTAAGTCATTTGTTTAAGATGTTCAGCTGTGAGGTCACCTGTACAATTTATTTGTTGTTGTTCTTGTCTTGCTGCTACTAAAATTTCTGGGTTTTCTGCTAACAGCAAACAGAAAGAAAAGAGTACAGAACTTAAAGCTTCATGTCCAACAAATAATAATCCTAAAATTTGATCTTTGATTTCATCTACACTCAAACTATTGCCATTTTCATCTTTGGCATTTAACAATAAATCCAAAGCATCTTTTTCTGAATTTTCCAAACTTGGTTGTTTTTGACGTTCTACAATAATCTTGTCAATTTTTGCTAATAACAGTTTTCTGCTTTTCACAGCTTTACTAAACATAGTCCAAGGTAAGCGAATGGGAATAGCGTGTAACCCTTGACACCATGCTTCAAATAATTTGTGAAAATCATGGTCATTAGTAATGTCTGTTCCTACTAATAATTTACAAGCTATATCAAAAGCATATTCTCTCAGTTGAGGATACAAAGCTAATTGACCTAAATCTTTCCATTTCTGTAAATAGCTATTAGTAATTTCTACCATTGCAGGTGTATAACTCGCTAAAGCTCGCGTTTGAAATGCTTGGGCTAATAATTTACGTCGGGTTTGATGTATGCTTCCTGTTTGCATTGCTAAAGATACAGGACCCAACAAGTCTGAAGTATTCTTATCCTGTCTAACTGTGAAATTCCGATTTTCACCACTAAATATAAAGCGGTTTGCATCTGCTCCTATCATTACAATTGTAGGAATACCAAACATATTAGTTTTAAAAACGTTACCGTATTTTTCTTGTCGTTTATTAATAAAGTTTTTATCTGTTAAAAAACTAATTGTTTCACCAATGATAGGTAAACCTAAGTTTCCAGGTGGTAAAGGTAATTGATTATCAGTAGAAATATCTGGGTTGTTAGATTTGTTTTCTGGGATTTTCATAAGGATTATCAAGTAAAAGTTTAGGTTTTTCAGTTTTAAGTACCCAAGCAAAATTAATTTACAGCGATTTTTAGGCAAGTGTATAAAATTTAAAAAATTGTAATATATTTGCGTTCTTCAGTAAAATAATTGTTGCTACACATAAATATAACCAAACAAATGTAACAAAAACTACAAAATTCTTATTTTTTCAAAAAAACAGGGTAAGCTAACCATACATATCCGGTTCACCAAAGTACCGTGATGAGGAGTAAATGTTATGGTGACAACCTCGCGCCCATTGTGGGAAAATCATTCTCCAGCCCATATTTGCCCGTTTGACCAAGCTTGTAGTTATTTAGAATGGGCAGGTAAAGAGTTAAAATTAGATCCTGGTTTATTAGAAATACTTAGTCATCCCCGGAAAGTCGTCACCGTTTCCATACCCGTAAAAATGGATAACGGGGAAGTGCGAGTTTTAGCCGGACATCGGGTACAACATTCTGATATTTTAGGACCATATAAAGGTGGTATTCGTTACCATCCGGCAGTGACTTTACGGGAAGTTTCCGCTTTAGCTATGTTAATGACTTGGAAATGTGCATTGTTAGGTATTCCCTATGGTGGTGCTAAAGGTGGTATTCCCATAGATCCGAAACAATACAGTGTATCAGAATTAGAAAGAATAAGTCGCCGTTATATCAGTGAGTTAATTAAAGATATTGGACCATCAGTAGATATACCAGCCCCAGACATGGGTACATCTGCGCGGGAAATGGCCTGGATGATGGATACCTATTCTGTGAATGTTGGTCATGCTGTACCCGGTGTTGTTACTGGTAAACCCCTTTCTGTAGGTGGTTCTCTGGGTCGAGAAATGGCTACGGGGCGCGGTGTAATGATTATTGTCCGGGAAGCCTTGGCAGATCAAGGTAAATCCCTGGCAGATGTAAAAATTGCTATTCAAGGTTTCGGTAATGTGGGGGGTGCTGCGGCTGAATTGTTATACCAAGCAGGGGCAAAAATTATTGCGGTTTCCAGTGGTGCTGGGGGTGTATATGCGGAAACTGGGCTTGATATTCCGGCTTTAAAAGCTTACGCTGCTCAAAATCGTCGCAGTGTGGTGGGTTTTCCCCAAGCTATTCCCATTAGTAATGCAGATTTACTCATTTTACCTTGTGATGTATTAATTCCTGCTGCTTTGGAAAATCAAATTACGGAAGAAAATGTGCATCAGATTCAAGCGCAAATGATTGCTGAAGCAGCTAATGGACCTGTGACTTTGGAAGCTAACCGAGTTTTAGAAGCCAGTGGAGTTACGGTTTTACCTGATATTTTAGCTAATGCTGGGGGGGTAGTAGTTAGTTATTTGGAATGGGTGCAAGGTCTTTCTTATCTGTTCTGGGATGAGGAAAGAGTAAACCGGGAAATGGAACATTTAATGGTAAATGCTTACCGTCACGTAATTCAACAAGCACAGACTCGCAGAGTAAATTTACGGTTAGCCGCTTATACTCTTGGTGTGGGTAGAGTGGCGCAAGCTTTGACTGATAGGGGTTTGTATCCTTAGTTACAGGGCTGTAACTCGTTAACTCGTTCCCAGTCTCTGACTGGGAATGCTATTACAGAGTCTCTGACTCTATCATCATAGAAGCCAGAGTCTTCTGATGTTCATTCCCTCATCAGGTAAAAATAACGGCGAAATTGCGCGAATATTAGATATTAGCTCACATTCCGCATAAGCGGAGAATAAAAAAATAATTATCTCCAAAAACATTGTTTGGTAAGGGTTTTCAGGATTTTAGTTCAAAGGAACTATAAAATGTTTATTAGGAATTTATCTCATTTATTGAGAATATTTTTGGAGTAAAGTTTGTACAACCCTGAATCTTTCGTGATAATTATTCAGAATTGGATTTTATCTGCGGAATGTGGGTATTAGTTTGGATATGGCTCGGTTATGGCGAAACTTGAAATTAGGCGATCGCTCTCAACCGTCAGGTGATATAGTAAATTTTTGCTTGATAATCACGCTTTTACTATTTAAATTGTTTCCAATTTATTTCTTCAACTAATTTAAGTTTAGGAATATATTGTATGGCAAGTTGATAACTATCAGTTTTAGACAATATATCAACTAATGATAACAAATGAATACTTTCTGGTTTTAGGTATGGATGACCAAATAGACGATCTTTAAATGTTTTCTTATATCCTACACCTGATAACATTTTTTTCTCAGATGTTGAATTTTGATCTGATTTTGCATTGACTCATGATAACCATAAGCAAATGCCATATTTAAAATAGTTTTCTCATCTACTTGCAACCGCATTTGTAGATCATCCAGCTGTATTTTACATTTTTTACCAACACGAACTGGAGAAGGTTGCATTTTACCTTGACGCAAAGATTTGAGAGCAGATGTTTTCATTGTCTCTCTTATATAGTCTTCTTGTTGACGTTTCAATTCATCTTTACTACGTGCGATCAAGTTAGGATCTCGATGCTTTTTTGGTGGACGAGTAGAAGATGTATGATTAGCTTCTGCCATTTTTTTACTCCATAACTACTCTTTTGTAGTAATCCCATAGGTGCTCACAATCTGGTTCATTCCATAAATAGTCATAATTAATGACAACTGCATTACCAGCTTTCATAGGCAACCAATCAACAGGATCAAGAATTTCATAATTAGTAAACCGATTATCAATAAACTGCTGAAAATCATATTTTGATACTCCTATTGGTACAATTTTCACCTGGATAGAACCAATAATAGGACGTGCTTGTTCAAGTGCTATTAGCATATCATTTAAACTTACAAATGAACCTATATCATCTTGCTTAACTCCTAGTAATACCAAATCAGGTGTAACCTCAAACAAGAATTTAGAAATAGATGTTAGATCAGGTGAAACATCAATAACAGTATGAGTAAATTTTTTATTTTTTGCTAATTTTCCTAAAGTTTTAGCTAACCGGTCAGGGTTACTCTTATCACTTTCACTGACGACTGTAAGTTTATCTTCTTGGGTTACAAGTGTTTCACCACCTGGTTTTGGTGCTGATCCTTCGCTAAAGAATTTGAAACTGTGAGCTTGAGAGTCACCATCTATTAAGAGTACCTTATTGCCCATATTCAGGAAAACTCCAGTAATATGAATTGCAGTTGTTGTTTTGCCTACTCCACCCTTATGGTGAACACATAGAACTTTCATAATAAGCTATACTCATCTAATATTTTATTAGTTTTTCTAAAATAACATCAAAACGTTCTCACATCGGTTTCTTATGAAAATCCGCTAAGGAGTATATAGCAGTGTAGCCAGATTTAGTAGGCTTAGAAATCAGCAAAGGTGAACTAAAACGCTTAACAGGGTTTGACACAGAGGACGTATTTCGTCCTTCAATTATGGCGGATAAGCAAAAGCGCATTGGCTTTTTTATTAACGAAGCTTTGGTTGCTTTAGCACTGACACCAGTTATTGTTAGTTTTATTTATCAAGAACATAAGTGATATCTGCACTGTAACTGATTCGAGAAGATTTAGTTCGCGCTTTGAAAAGTGAACGGATTTTGCGCCATAATAAAAAACTGCTTACTAATAACCAAGAGTTACTTGCAAATAACTTAGCCAATTTGCAAATCTTAGAAGTTAGTAATCAAGCTGGGGAATATGCACAACTTTTAAATCAATCATTGCAGATTGCTTTAGATGTACAAGCAGAACTGAGAAAATTACAAAAAGTCTAATTAAGTTGTCTACACAAAATCTGATGAATAACCAACCCAAAATTATCGTTTTAGATGATGATCCCACCGGTTCTCAAACTGTTCACAGTTGTTTACTCCTGATGCGTTGGGATGTGGAAACCTTGCGTTTAGGTTTAAAAGATGATGCTCCCATTTTCTTTATCTTAACCAATACGCGATCGCTCACCCCAGAAGATGCAGCAAATGTCACCAAAGAAGTTTGTCATAACCTCAAAATCGCACTAGCAGCAGAAAACATCGAGGATTTTCTCGTAGTTAGTCGTTCTGACTCCACCTTACGCGGTCATTATCCCATAGAAACCGATGTCATTGCCGAAGAACTCGGACCTTTTGACGCTCATTTTCTCGTACCCGCATTTTTTGAAGGTGGGAGAATTACCTGTGACAGCATCCATTATCTCATTATTGATGGTGTACCCACCCCCGTACACGAAACAGAATTTGCTCGTGATTCTGTATTTAGTTACAATTACAGCTACTTACCCAAGTATGTAGAAGAAAAAACCAGAGGACGCATCAAAGAAGATACCGTCACCAGATTTTTACTTGATGATATCCGTAAAGGTAGCTTAGAAAGATTATTACAACTGCATGATAATCAGTGTGGGGTAGTTGATGGGGAAACCCAAGCCGATCTTAACACCTTTGCTGTAGACATATTAACAGCCGCCAGTCAAGGTAAACGCTTTTTATTCCGCTCCGCTGCTAGTATATTAACAGCTTTAGCTGCTTTACCCCCCCAACCCATAGCTGCGGAAAATATGGCAGAATATGTGCGTGGTGGTAAGCCGGGAGCAGTTATTGTTGGTTCTCATGTGAAAAAGACAACTCAACAGTTAGAATCACTGTTAACAGTTGCGGGAACGGTAGGGATAGAAGTTAATGTCGGAAGATTACTTGATGATGGAGTCAATGAATCTGCTAAACTGCTAACCGAGATTCTAGAACAAATCCGGGAAGTACATAACGCTGGAAAAACACCAGTAGTTTATACTAGCCGTCAGGAATTGACTTTTAAAGATGTCAAAACTAGATTAGACTTTGGGGCAAGAGTTTCGGCTTTACTAATGGATATTGTAAAGGGTTTACCAGCTGATATAGGATTTTTAATCAGCAAGGGGGGTATAACTTCTAATGATGTCTTGAGTACAGGTTTAAATTTAACTTCTGCTCGGTTATTAGGTCAAATTTTAGCCGGTTGTTCAATGGTAATTACACCATCTGATCATCCTCAGTTTTCTAATTTACCTGTGGTTTTATTTCCCGGTAATGTCGGTAATGCTGATGCCTTGGCTACAATTTATCAAAGATTGACTAATCAGTAAACATTTATCAGGAGTCAGGAGGCAGGAGTCAGGAGTCAGGAGTCAGGAGTCAGGAGGCAGAAGGCAGGAGGCAGGAGGCAGAAGGCAGAAGGCAGGAGGCAGAAGGTAAATATTTCTCCCCAATCACCAATCACCAATCACCAATCACCAATTACCCATTACCCATTACCCATTACCCATTAAGAATGAATTCTGATTCTAAGAAATCACCAAAAGATTTGAAAATGGAGTCAAATTCTGCACTTAACGATGCAGAATCAATCTCTATTAATGATGATAGAGAGGAAAAAAGTGTCAACCCTGTTCATAAAGAGGGAGATACTAATGTAGATGTTAAAGATAGTGATTCTATCATTCCCAATGGAGAGCTAAATTCTGTTCTTGTCTATTTACAAGCTCATGCAGATAGGAAGATAGATTCTAATTCTGAAGAGAAATCTGAAGAGAAATCTGAAGATAAGAAAACAGAAACAAGCAATTTTGAATTGATTGATCTGAACAGCGATGAGTTAGTGTCAACAGGAAAAAATAACAACAATAATATTCAAGTTCAGTTAAAAACCAAGGAGGGAAGACTATTATTAATTTTGCCAACAGAATCTCAAGTACCTGCTTCTGAGTTCAGTTGCTCCGAGATTTGGCAACAAATGAGACAGAGACTAAATGGTAGCGATCGCCTACGTATACCTAACACTATAGTACATTTGGTAGCGAAAGACCGCTTATTGGACTCAAGACAACTGCAAGAACTGGCACAAACTTTAAATGAACTGCAACTAGAGTTAAAATCAGTCGCCACAAGTCGCAGACAAACCGCGATCGCCGCTTGTACATTAGGTTATTCTGTCGAACAAATCCAACTACAACCATCCTTCACCGCTGACGCTCAACCAGGTCCTAAACCTCTAGCAGATGCGCTCTATCTAGAAATGACAGTAAGATCAGGTGGAGAAATTCGCCATCCTGGCACTGTGATTATTTTGGGAGATATCAACCCTGGTGGTATTGTGGTTGCAGATGGTGATATTCTCATTTGGGGGCGTTTGCGGGGGGTAGCTCATGCCGGCGCTGGGGGAAATCGTGATTGTCTAATTATGGCTTTGCAAATGGAACCAACCCAACTGCGAATCGCCGATGCAGTAGCTAGAGCGCCTGAAAAATCACTAACACATTTTTTCCCAGAAGTGGCACATATCACACCCGAAGGCATCCGTATTGCCAAAGCTACTGATTTTTCTCGCAGTCAGTTAAGCAAAATTAATCAGAGTCTCTATGGCAGGAGTCAGTAGTCGTAGGGGCGAAGCATTCGGAAAACAACCTTGGACAAAAATTGATAATTTATCGCCCGAATGCTGATGCTTCCAGCACGCTTCGCGAACGCCCGTACAGGAGTCAGGAGTAAAACCTGATAATGCTGGAAGTTTCATCATATATTGATGTTATCAGCGCCCCGTCTACTGCTATAACTAGTTCTAAATATTCTCTCAATATTTAGTATTATTTCCACCAACCCTAATCGAGCGCATTGCCGTTATGAGTCGTATTATTGTAATTACCTCCGGTAAAGGAGGAGTGGGTAAAACCACGGTTTCCGCAAATCTGGGTATGGCTTTAGCCAAAATCGGGCGACAAGTGGCCTTAGTTGATGCGGATTTTGGTCTGAGAAATTTAGATTTGTTGCTAGGACTAGAAAACCGCATTGTCTACACAGCGGTAGAAGTGTTAGCTAGAGAGTGTCGTTTAGATCAAGCTTTAGTCAAAGATAAACGACAACCGAATCTGGTACTACTACCAGCAGCCCAAAATCGCACCAAAGACGCGGTAACACCAGACCAAATGAGACTGCTAGTAAATGCACTAGCACAAAAATACCAATATGTAGTCATAGATAGTCCCGCAGGCATTGAAATGGGGTTTAAAAATGCGACCGCCCCAGCTAAAGAAGCCCTCATTGTCACCACCCCGGAAATCTCCGCAGTTCGTGATGCTGACCGGGTAGTAGGATTATTAGAAGCCCAAGGTGTGAAAAAGATTCATTTAATCATCAACCGGATTAGACCTGCAATGGTACGGGCAAATGATATGATGTCTGTACAGGATGTTCAGGAACTCCTCGCCATCCCCTTAATCGGGGTTGTCCCTGATGACGAGCGTGTGATAGTCTCTACTAACCGAGGCGAACCTTTAGTATTATCAGAAGCTCCTTCTTTGGCAGCCTCAGCCTTTGAAAACATTGCTCGTAGATTAGAAGGGGAAACTGTCGAATTTATTGATCTTGACTCCCCCAACGACAACTTATTTTCCCGGTTACGCAAGTTGTTACGGACAAAGATTGTTTAATTTTTTTCAGTTACCGCCTTATAACCTAGCCAGCAATGATTCTTGAACTTTTAGAAAAACTTTTTGTTCGCACACCAAACACCAGTCGCACTGAAGTTAAACGTCGTCTGCAAGTAGTTATAGCCCACGACCGAGCAGACTTAGATGCCCAAACCTTGGAAAAAATGCGTCAGGAAATCCTAGCAATTGTCTGTCGCTATGTAGAAATTGAAACAGATGGTTTGGAGTTTTCTTTAGAAAGCAACCAACGCACAACTGCTTTGATTGCTAATTTACCCATCCGTAGGGTAAAGGAAAGCACTCCTGAAGCAGAAGAAACAGAGACATCTATTGAGGTTTGATCTCAATACTTTTCGGTTAAGCCCAAAACGACGAAATAACGTAGGTTGGGTTGAACGAAGTGAAACCCAACAAACCCTTGTAAATGTTGGGTTTCGTTCCTCAACCCAACCTTGTATCTTAGAGGAGGGTGGGTTAGGAGTGTATTAAATTTGCACTGCAAGCTCTTGTCAGAATCAGGATTTTTCGTTTTTTAGTTTCAAGACTTGACAAGTCGCAAAAATTGTTGTACAGTTATGTTATGAGTAGAAATCTGTGGAGCCAGATATAGTAAACTTTTAAACCCACATTCCGCACCCCCCAGTGTCACAATCGGTAATTTCGGATTTTTGAAGACCTTTGAGGATAATTTTAATACAAAATGGTCTAAAGTTTAGGTAGCGATCGCCAATCTCAAATCCCCAAATGACCATTTTTCGTTGTGTGACAGTTTAGGGTGCGGAAGGTGGGTTGTACAGCTTTTGATTCTGCTTTGGTAATTTTTTGGGTGAGCTTACGCAGGTCTGATTCTCTTCTTTCTTGACTTTGCACTACTAGCCATCTTTGTTCTATTCCTGCATAATTTTCTGTTTTCAATGTTAATTTATATCCTGGTATTGTACTATCAATAAATTCTGATTCTGGGATTGTTGATATTAATGATTTTGCGGCTTTTATGCTTAATGGTACTCTACATAACCAGCGTAATTCTGACATCATTTTTAGGTTTGGTTCTGTATATAAAGCCGAGTCAGCAACGATGAGACTATTAACTTCTAATTGTTTTTGATATTCTACTGCTATTTTACCAAAGCATGATGAGTCAGCTTGATTTCCTGATGCTAGTTTCAAAAATATGGGGATGTCTCCATCTCCTGAACATATCATTTCTATGATAAACTGTTTTAGGTCTGGTCTGTGGTCACGAGAATAACCATAGGTGATGGTGATTTCTTTGGGTGATTTTACTGCTAATTCTTCTAATTCTTGGTTATCTCCTACTTTTTGACTCTCAAATATTACTTCTGGTAAGCTAGTGTTATACAGCCCATGTACGTGCATTGATGATGAGTCTAGATGTGAGGTTGATAGTGATACTCCAAATCTTTGTGCTGCTTTTAAGGCAATGATAAAAAA
>NZ_JACJPT010000040.1:0-42170 GCF_014696195.1 Sphaerospermopsis sp. FACHB-1094
TCCTAAGAGTCCGTTCGACTTGCATGTGTTAAGCATACCGCCAGCGTTCATCCTGAGCCAGGATCAAACTCTCCGTTTTGTTAAGTTTGTTTAGCTCTTTTATTTTTGTTTTACTTCCGAATTCCTTTTTTATCGCCAGAATTCGTTAGTTAAATTTCTTTGACGAGGAATGGTCGTCTTTTTTCTTTCAAAGTATTATTTTGTCTCGGTTCAGTGGTGGGCTTCGTTTGCCTCACCTCATTTAATATAGCTGACCTCTCTGGGAATGTCAACTACTTTTTCAAAAATTTTTTAGACTTTTTGGTAAATGGGTTGAAAGCTTTACTGGAACAGGTTTTGGTGCTGTTGGGACTACCATTATTTGTGCAGAGGGGAGGAGAAAGGGTTGGATTTTGTGATCTATTTGAGTTTTTGAAGTGGTGAGGTTAATTTGCTGATGTGGTCAAATTTGCCAAAATATATCTGTAAGCTAGGATCAGTGGGCATTCAGGATGGTCTTTTGGGGTTCAGGATGGAAGGTCTGCTGGTTATATATCAAATAAATAGGAAGGATGTATGGATAGCAATAACTGGTTGGAACAGTTAATGATGTTAGGTTTAGGAACTACATCTTTGGTTGCTGATAAGCTTAAACAGGTAGGTGATGAATTGGTGAAGGATGGGAAGTTGAATCCTGAGCAAGCTAAGGTGGTGATGGATGATATTGTGCAGCAGTTGAAGTCGGAGCAGGGTAATTGGGAAGTGCAGATGCAACGGCAGATGCGGAATATGATGCAAGATTTGGGGGTTGCTCGTCAGTCTGAGGTGGATGAACTGCGGGGAAGAATTGATCGTTTGGAGCGTCAGGTGCGGGATTTGGAAAATAAGCTGTGGCGTTAGAGTGCGGATTGTGTTTTAAACTGGTTTCTGTCCTGTTGGTAATCTGTTTACCAAGCTACCTATATAGGGAGGGCTGATTTTGAAAGGAATTTTTTTGAGCGTGGTATTCATGCTGGTGTGTGTTGTGGCTTTGGTATTAGCACAAATGGGTGGTAATCAGGATACTGCTGTTGCTGCTAAGTTAAGTCACAATCCACCAGTTTCCACTGCTGTAATTGAAGAAAAAACTACTCTAGTAGCGAGCAATATTATGTCTGATGCGAATGTCGTAACTACTTCCTCTGGACTACAGTATATTGAATTAGCAAAGGGGGATGGTGAAGCTACTCCTCAAAAGGGACAAACGGTTGTAGTTCACTATACTGGTACTTTGGAAAATGGGAAGAAGTTTGATAGTTCACGCGATCGCGGTCAACCTTTTAGTTTTAAAATTGGTATAGGACAAGTCATTAAAGGTTGGGATGAAGGTCTGAGTACAATGAAGGTGGGCGATCGCCGTCAGTTGATTATCCCTTCTGAGTTGGGTTATGGTGCGCGTGGTGCTGGTGGTGTGATTCCTCCTAATGCTACTTTGATTTTTGATGTGGAATTGTTGGATATTAAATAAAATTTGGTGATGGGTAATGGGTAATGGGTAATGGGTAATGGGTAAACCAATTACCGATTATCAATTACCTGTTATTATTAATAATTGTTTGGTCTAGCTAGGTTTTTGAATTTTGTAAATTGAGGATCAAATAATAGTTTTACTGTTCCTGTTGGTCCGTTACGGTGTTTGGCTATGATGACTTCTGCTATTCCGCGATCTGGTGTGTCTGGTGAGTAATATTCGTCGCGGTAAAGCATGATGACTAAATCTGCATCTTGTTCGATGGAGTTATGAACAATGATGTTATTGGCGACAAAGTTATGTAAATTGGGAACTGTTAAGTCAAATACTTCTTCTTCTCTATCTGGTATGATTGCGACAATTTTATCCCAATCAGTCATGGTTTGTTTACCCGAAATAGATAGATGTCTTGGTAAACATATATGTTGTTTAGGACTTAACTCATCTAGTTTTTTCCAACCATGAATTGTGAGGAGTTTGTGATTAGCAGTTGCTCTAATTTTTCTTCCTAGTCGAGTTTTTAAGGTAAATACAGGTTTGATACCTGTAGAAAAAGCGTTACTCACAATAGCTTTTTCTAGCTTCATTGTTTTTTCATTCAATGCCCAAACTGCAAAACCAGATTTACCTACTAATTCTTTAATTGGTACTTGTAATCCAGTATCTGCTAAAGTGATTAAGCTATCACCTGTTAAACAACCAGATTCTCTTAAATCTGACAACATCGGGCGTTTATTAGTCCTTGCTTCTACTCCCCGACTTAACTGTGATAGGGCAATTACTGGTACTGATAATTCCCTTGCTAAACCTTTTAAAGAACGGGTAATTTTTGATAGTTCTTGTACGCGATTATCTCCTGCGCCTTCCATTAATTGTAGATAATCTATTATTATTAATCCTAGTTCTGTGTTCTGTTGTGCTTGGAGTTTTCGCGCTTGACTCCGCATTTGTGTAACTGTAATATTGGGAGTGTCGTCAATAAAAATGGGCATTTCTGAAAGCATACCAATTGCACGACCTAAAGAGTCCCATTGGGTTTGGCTAATACGTCCACTTCGTAAATAACCGCTTTCAATTTGGGCTTCACTGGCTAATAGTCTTTGTACTAGCTGTTCTTTTGACATTTCTAAGCTGAATACTGCGACTGGTAATTTATAACCTGCGGCGATGTTGTGAGCTAAGTTCAAGCAAAATGCTGTTTTTCCCATTGATGGTCTGCCAGCGACGATGATTAAATCAGAACGCTGAAAACCGCTAGTCATGGCATCTAAATCATAAAAACCGCAGGGAATACCAGGTAAAGCAATGCCTTCATGTCTTTTTTCAACGTCTTGGAAGGCGTTAATTAATGTATCTGCTATGTGAACTAAACCTGATTCTGGTTTTTCTTGAGTAATACTAAATACTTTCTGTTCTGCTTGATCTAAAACTATGGGTAATTCTGTTTGTGTCTCGAAACCTAGTTGTACAATTTCGTTACCTGCTTTGATTAATTGCCGTCGCAGGTATTTTTCCATGACTAATTCTGCTAGGGCATCTATGTTAACTGCTGAAACTGTACGATCTACTAGGGTGGCTAATTTATTTCTGCCACCAATGCGGGTTAGTTTATCGTTGTCTGTTAACCAACTGGTGAGGGAAAGTAAGTCTGTGGGTTTACTTTGGGCGTGAAGAGTGAGGGCGGCTTGATAGATTTCTCTATGGGCGTTAATATAAAAGGCTTCGGGAACAAGGCGATCGCGTACTCTTCCTATAGCTTCTGGATCTAGGAGAATACCCCCCAAAATCGCTTCTTCTGCTTCGATGTTTTGGGGTGGGAGACGATCGCTGCCATCACCTTGAAAACTTAGTTCTTCAGCCATAAGCAATTTAGGATTTATCAGCAGGATTTAAATATTAGCTTCAAGCTTAACTTGGTAGTTTGCAGGTAAAAGGCAAAAGGCAAAAGGCAATACTTAATTTTCTTCATTACCCTATAACCTTCTTACCTGTCACCTGTCACCTGTCACCTGTCACCTATCTTAGCTGGCAACAACTTCGATATCAATTTGGGCTGTTACTTCAGAGTGCAGCTTGATTTCGGCTTTGTATGTACCCAGGTGGTTGATATCAGGAATGGTGATACCACGTTTGTCAATTTCTTGACTGGTAGCTGCTTTAATTGCATCTGCTACATCTTGGGTGGTGACAGTACCGAAGATGGCTTCGTTTTCGCCTACTTGCTTGGCAATTGTTAATTTAGCAACTTTTTCTAGGGCTGCTTTTTGCTCTTGTGCTTGTTGTTTAAGTTCTAGTTGACGTTGACGTTCTTGTTCACGACGGCGTTCTACTTGTCTTAAAATACCGGGGGTAACTTGAGTAGCTAGACTCTGGGGAATGAGATAATTACGAGCATAGCCGGGAGCTACATCCACTAAGTCGCCGGATTTTCCCAGCTTGCTCACATCTTTTGTTAATACTAACTGCACTCGTTTGGCCATTGTTTTTCTTTTTTCCTGTAAAATCTCGTTAAATTGGGTGTCAGCAGGATAGGTTACAAAAGTGTAGCTTGACGAGAAGCGACTTTGTTTATATCCCAAAGACTAGATATTTTAACGAATTATGGGGGGCGATCGCAACACTCAATCCCCAAAAACTTTGCCCAATATTTGCTCAATACATTTGAGGACTTACGTAAGATTGGACTAAAAATCTGATTATTTCTGGGGGAGTAATTCATGAATTACCGCTATTTTGCTTCTGTTTTGCATCAGTCCAGATATTTTATAAGTTAGGTAAATTCTCTGTTGCTTTTTGTGTAGATATTTTGCGTTATTGATCGGCAATATTGAGAAAATAAACAATTTTTGAGTTGTGGTGACATAAAAATTACAATCACTATTATAATAGTTGCACTTATTTAACACACATTACCATGAGTTCAAAGATTAAGGATTTACAGGCAAGTTACGCTAAAACTCGCTTGCTGCTTGCGTTGTGGGATTTGGGAGCAAGTCAGCAGAAGGTAGCTAAGGGTAAATTAGGCAAGCGGGTAGTGTCTAAGGGTCAGAAGATGGCGGACTATCAGGGTATTTTAGAGGATTTGGAAGCACAGGGAGCGATCGCTGTCTCTAAAAAAGGTTCTGCTATTAGTTATACTCTCACATCACCAACTGGTTTAGAGGTGTTGGGTGCGGGTTTGCGTAGTAAAGAGTTTAAGTTTGAGGGAACTATTGTTGGTACTTGGGCTGCTAATGCACTGTTGCGGTGGATAAGTGATCTTAATGTTGTGTTAGGTGCGCCGGTTGCGTCTGGTAATGGGGTTAAGGGTGGGGTTATTGGTTCTTATGAGGAGTTTAAGACTGTAGCTTTAGATGTTTATGATAAGTTGAATTACGAATATAACCTGGATGATTTAGTGCCTATTTATCGCATTAGAAGAGAAATAAGTGAACGAGTTAGCCGCGAAAAATTCAATAAATGGCTGGTAGAAATGCAAGCTGATGATATTTTGCAACTGATGACAGGAGAAATACCAGATTTTACCCCTGATAAACGGGAAGATTCAATTTCTATACCTGGGACACAACTACGTTCTTATGCTAAACGCTTGATTTAATCAAATTATTTCTAAACTTTTTCGTTCCTTACACCTAAGAAATTATCATGACAAATACCCCTGTTTCTGCCATAGAAGCTGTTAACGCCGCTATCAATAGTCATAATCCATTTACTAACGCTGGAATTACTCAACAACAGAATATTTGGGGAAAAGGATTTCCCGATGTACCTACTTTAAATAGTCATGCTTCTAATAAAGTTTTTAAAGCCATCGAAGTTGTCAAGAAAAGTAAATCTAGTCAAGATAAAGTAACCTCAATTGCGATCACTGCACAAAAGGGAGTTGGTAAAACGCATCTCCTTAGTCGTATTCGTCATGAACTAGAAAAAGTAGGCGGCGCTTTATTCGTTTATTCAGGTGCTAGTAACTATACAGACTTAAATTTAGTGAAGTACCAATTCCAGCAAACTTTAGCAGATAGTCTCAGTAAAACTGGTAGTCAGGAAGTAATGCAGTGGCAAGAAGTAGCCGCAGCTATGGCCAATGAAGGTAAAGAAAATGCACTCAGTCCAGCAGAGTTAGTCAAAAAATTTGACCAAGCCTATAAAAGTAGTTTGACTAAAAATAAAAATCTCATGAATGCCCTGCAAAAACAGGTGATTAAAAATAAACCTGATGCAGATCCCTACATTATTCGAGCTATTTTGTGGACACTTTCAGAAACCCAAGCCCCTTTTGCAAGTAAATGGTTATCTGGAGAGGAATTAGCTCAATTAAATGCTGATGAATTGGGATTACCTAATCCTAGTAAAACTCCTCAAGATAGAGAAGCTGAAGCTCTTAAAAATATTCAGCAAATTTTAAATTTAGTGAGTTTTTATAACCCAGTAGTTATTTGTTTTGATGAAATCGATGTTTACAACAACTCTACTGAGGATGGTTTGCCCACAGAATGCGTAATTGCTAATTTAGTTAAAATTCTCCATGACACTCTGGAAAACTATGAACTTAGCCAAGGCATTGTTATTCTCACTGTAATGATGCCTGAAATATGGACTAACAAGATCAAGACAATACCAGGTGGTACACCTGACAGGATTTCTAAATTTACACAAGGTAACCCACTAAATTTAGATAGTATTAATGCTGGTTATATGGTTGAATTAGCAACTGTTTGGTTAGGAGAATATTACAGTTCAAAAAATTTAATTCCTCCCCATCCACTTTATCCATTTGAAGAAAGTCAACTTAGAGAATACGGTAAAAATAAACCTAGTGTTAGGGAAGCTTTGCGATGGTGTGCAGATAATTTTAAGGTTGAAGAAGAAATACTTCCTAGTGATCCTTTGGAAAGGTTTGAACTAGCCTTTACAAGAGAAAGTGAAGCAAGATTTGAAGAATATATAGAGGATGCTGCTCTTATTGCTGAAGCTCTTTATTTTGGCTTTAGCACTTTAAAAGGACAAACATTAGAAGGAGTAATAATTGAAGAAATTACCAAAGATATTTTACCTAAATCCAAGAATAACAATTTTATAAAATTCAAAATTATCGGTAATGAAAATGGTAAAGAAGTAAAAATTGGTGTAGCAGTTGTCCAAGATTCTCAATTTACATTAAATGCAGCTTTAAGACGGTTAAATGACTATCATACTTTTGATTTAACACGTGGTTGTTTAGTGCGTTCTAAATCCAAAATAAAACAAATGCAAAAAAAATCAGCAACATATAGGTTGTTTGATGAATTGATTTTACAAAAGGGGGGAGAAAATGTAGATTTAATCGAAGAACAAATACGCCCATTGATAGCGATTTTCAATCTTTATCAAAAACAACAAAATTATCAATTAACAGAAGAACAGATTTTTGATATTATCTCTAAGCATAATATTACTTTTGATAATCTCTTATTGAGAGAAATATTAAGTGATCCATCGGGTAATATGCCTGATGTTGATGATGAAGATATTATAGACGAATTTCTTACTTCTTCAAATATGAATGAAACAGAAGATGCTGATGATTTAAGTGATTTATTTGGTTAATTAATTATGAATAAATCAATTTCAATTTATAACGCCTTGTGTTTACCTGCTCCTGATGTTGAAGCTTTAATACAAGGGCAAATTATTACTGCTTTACCTCAGAAATTACTAAATTTGGGGCAAATATTCGCCCTTTATCCTGTTGATATTTCTACAATAGGAATAGATAAATATTACAGTTCAAGTTTTTTAGCTACTACTCAAAGTGTTAACAATCAAGTTAATTATGAGGAAGTTACAATTAAATCCTGGGCTAGATGTGAATTTTTAGAAATTCCAGATAAATCTAAACAACTAGATATTTTATCTCAATTAACCATCTGGAAACCAGAAAGATTTGAAAAAATATTACAAAACCGTCCGCATTTTTTTCTGGCCTATTTAAGAGTTTATCATTTAGATAAACCTTATGAAATTCCAGCTATTCCCAATATTCAAGAAAAACTAGGAAAATTTGCACCCTTACCTAATAACATTTCTGTATCTGAAGCTAAACCCGTATTAAGTGATCATGTATTTAATCAGCGTAAACAACAACTAGAAAACCGCCAACCTCCCCTACATCCTGAACTGGAAGAATTACTGTTTGAGTTATCACAAATGACCAAAAATAATTTATACAATTTGAGACCTGATAATTCCAACTCTTTCGATAATTTCCAATACGGATCAGTGCCTTCTTCATGGACTACAAATAAGGATATTTTAAGGGGTTCAGGCTTATTTATTTCGTTAACCGATCAGTATTTAGATATTCCTATTAATGTTTCGGAGGAAGAATTGAAAATTAAATTCTTAGAGGAGATAAATAATAATCAACAAACATCACGTACAGAAAAAATTATTGGCAATCCGCCTTATAATTATAATTTGATAAAAGTAGACTTTCGTTATACAATTTATAAATTAGTATTAGAAAATGAAATTAAAGAAATTTTAGGATGGAGTAGTGATACATTTACAAATAACAGACTTTATGAGTTTGTCACCAGAGATGTTGATTTGTCATGGATTCAAGATATAGCTAAAGTTGGTAATTCTAGTGATGGTAATGAATTTGAAAGGCTGGTTAGAAAAAGTTTAATTAAATTAGGTTTTTCTTGCTCCAATACAAACCCTAAAGCTAATTTAGATCCTGATAAATTAGGTGGTGCTGGAGGTCTAGATTTTTACTGTGAGTATCCTTATCCAGTTATAGGAGAATGTAAGGCAACTAAAACAGAAAAAGTTGCTGATAGTACAGTAGCACAACTTGTAAAACTAGGATTAAAACATTTACAAGAAGAATATAATAATTGTATCAAAATTATTATAGCTGCTGGTAAATTAACACCAGATACTGAAAAAACTGCACAAGGAAGTAAAATGAACGTTATTCGTCCAGAAACTTTACAAAAATTAGTCACTTTAAAAGCAAAACACCCTGGTTCAATAGATTTATTAAATTTGAAGCAAGACCTAGAAAAAAAACCATTTGGAGAAGAAGCTGATGATAAAATTAACAAATATATAGATAAAGTAGAACAAGAAATAAAATTGCGATCGCACATTATCCAACTCGTCAAAAATTATCTACAAAATGCAGGAATAGAATCTACAGGAGTTGATACTTTACATGGTGCATATTTCGGATCACATCCACCACAACCATTAAAACCTGAAGAAATGCACGAAATATTAATAGAACTTTCATCACCCCTAACCGGTTACTTAGGAAGAGAAAAAGGAAACGACTGGAAAAACGATAAATTCTACTACCTACGCGATTTAGCAATATAAAAATAACTCTTCTTTCTTCTTCTTTTATCTTCACGCTCTTGGTGTCTTAGTGGTTCGTTTCCTCAACCTATGCCAAAGTTAAAACACCTGCTGAAAAATTCACCACCAAAGGTAAAAACTCCAACCACTCTGAACCTAATAAAATCTCTGTTAACTCATCACCAGCATAAACAGGAATTTCATACTCTTGATTATCCAAAATCACCTTACCTAAATAAAGATCAAAAGCTTTTTGTCCTTGCGCTGTTATCAATTCTTGTTCACGCAGAAATTGCCAATTCAAAGCTTCTAAATCTTGTTTATTAATAGCAAGAAAGCCTGTAAAACCAGTATCAAACATAGCATCTACAGGCAGATTGAAACCATCAGTAGTGATTAATTCAATTTCAAAAAATAATTGACCTCCATCACCAAAATAACCCTGTATCATATTCTGCCAACTGCCCCAATTTCATTTAACCTAAACATACAATGTACAGCATGAGGGTGTTTATCCCGTGCTTGTTGACTGGCAACTTCTATGTCTTGATCAATGAAATAATCACCGCTATCTGGTTCTACGGCAATATACCAGTTATAATGTTCTTTCATTAATTCTGGACGGACACGCTCAAAAATTGCCCGACAGCGTTTATGAAATGCTTCTTTTTCTGCTTTACGTTTTGCTAACTCTTCAGAGGATAAAGTCAGTTCTGGAAAAATTCTACCTCTTCTTCTTAGTTGTTTGGGTGTTAGTTGAGTCATGGTTTTAAACTCCTATTTTTAATTATTTTAATTGTAGCAAAAAATCACCCTAAAGTTAAAACACCTGCTGGAAAATTCACCATTAAAGGTAAAAACTCCAACCACCGTGAACCTAATAAAATCTCCGTTAATTGATCTCCAGCATAAACAGGTATTTCATACTCTTGATTATCCAAAATCACCTTACCGGAATAAATATCAAATACTTTTATTCCTTGTGCAGTTCGCATTCTTTGTTCACTAATAAATTGCCAATTCAAAGCATCTAAATCTTGTTTATTAATAGCAATAAAGCCTGTGAAACCCGTATCTAACAAAGCATCAACAGGCAAGTTTAAGCCATCATTTGTAATTAATTCAATCTCAAAAAATAACTGCCCCTCATCACCAAGATAACCCTGTATCATATTCTACCAGTTACCCCAGTTTCATTAATGCGAAATAGAAAATGTATCACATTAGGATGTTGCTCCCGTGCTTTTTTACTAGCAATTTCCATATCCTGATCAATGAAATAATGACCGCTATCTGGTTCTACAGCAATATACCAGTTATAATGTTCTTTCATTAATTCTGGACGGACACGCTCAAAAATTGCCCAACAACGCTGATGAAAGGCTTCTCTTTCTGCTTCACGTTTTGCTAACTCTTCAGGGGATAAAGTCAGTTCTGGAAAAATTCTGCCTCTTCTTCTTGGTGGTTTGGGTGTTAGTTGTGTCATGGTTTTAAACTCTAATTTTCACTATTATTATGGTATCAAAAACTGAGTTTGATGTCAAAATGTTAACTTATGTTTTGATTACAGTTCAAATACAACCAGTTGAAATTTTTACATCTTATAATTAAGGCAAGATTAAACAACAGGGAATCTCTACCAAATTTAACTTCAATAAAAGCGAAAATTGGTAGTGAGAATAATGAGACACATACTCAGGAACTTTTGGCAAGAGGATGATTATATAACTTGGTTAGACAAGATTCAAAATAGCCCAGCAATTAATATTTTACAATGGGATAATGTGCAGAATTTTCTAAACTTATCAAGTTCTAGAGAAATTCTCATCAAACAAATAACTAAAACTATCAGCCTAAAACAGTTCATAGCGATAGTCAAAGAATATGGCTATAGTTTTACAGAACAAGAATTAGCTTGGGTAATGATTAATCAAGAAATAATTTGGGGCTTTTTAGCCATTGCGGAAAAATATCCAGATTTGAAAGATAAGTTGCTATCAACAACTACACCACAAAATTTTCTGGAAATTGCCAGACAACACAATTATATATTTCCCATAGAAGCCTTTATCTGGATTTTAATTGATATTAAATCATCCTCCAGAGTCAGAATTTCTATTGCTACGGGTGAAGCTTATGTCACACCAGTAATCAGTATGATTCCTACAGGACAATGGATATGGTTAGCGGAAGAATGGGGAATGTTAGCTCCCTTTTCCCATGTAAAAAAACCAGAGATGGGATTTTTTAAAAGTGGTGATATAGATGATGAAGAATATTTTCTTCGTCAATGTTTTTTACCTCATGGTTACTTTAATCAGCGTCTATTAAACTAAAAATCCCCGACTTCTTGAAGAAATCGAGGATTGTAAAAACAGGATATTTTAACAGGAGAATTGATTGTATTTAACCCAAAGAAACTGTTAAAGTTCCTGGTTTGCTTAAATCACCTGTTAACACCACACCGCGATTATTAGCATGAAGATGACGCAGAATTTTGTAAATTGCTTCAACTTGTTCAGCAGCACCAGCTTTATCAGCTATTTCGGTAATAGAAAGGGCTTTCTTTTCTGTTTGCAATACTTTGATTACTTTTTGTTGTAAATCGAGAATTGCAGCGGCAGCTTTTTTACCAGCTTCTACACCAGGTTGGTGATAAGCGTTAATATTAACTAAGCTGGCATAAAATCCTACAGCCCGTTCATATAATGCAATTAACGCTCCCACTGTGCGAGCATTAACTTGAGGAATTGTCACTGTAATAGAATCGCGGTTATTCTCATACAATGCTTGACGAGTTCCTAATAAGAAACCTGATAAATAATCACCAGATGTGACACCAGGATCAATTTCAGGAGATGCACCTTGACGATCTTCTAAAACTTCAATTAAAGTTGCAAAGAAATTGGGTACACCTTCCCGCAATTGTTGTACATAGGCGTGTTGGTCTGTTGAACCTTTGTTACCATAAACGGCAATACCTTGATATACAGTTTTACCGTCTAAATCTTGTTCTTTACCCAAAGATTCCATTACCAATTGTTGTAAATAACGGCTAAATAATAACAAGCTGTCTTTGTAAGGTAAGACAACCATATCTTTTTCGCCTTTACCGTTACCGGAGAAATACCAAGATAATGCTAATAATGCTGCTGGGTTATTTTTAATATTAGCAACACGGGTGGCATCATCCATTTCTTTTGCACCATCTAACATGGCACGGATATCAATACCCTGTAATGCTGCGGGTAATAATCCTACGGAAGACATTTCTGAAGTACGCCCACCTACCCAGTCATACATGGGGACAGTTGTTAACCAACCCTCAGATTGAGCCACTTTATCTAAGTTACTATCTGTGCTGGTGATGGCAACTGCATATTTAGCAAAGTCTAAATTTTTGGCAGCGTAGGCTTTTTTCACCTCGATCATGCCGTTGCGGGGTTCGGGTGTACCACCAGATTTAGAAATGACTAATACCAGGGTAGTAGCCAGTTTATCGTCGATAGAGGAGAGAACCCGATCAATACCAGCAGGATCGGTATTGTCGATAAAGTGAATGTTGAGGGGAGGAAAATCGGGTGCAAGTGCTTCAGCGACAAACTGGGGACCTAAAGCTGAACCACCAATACCGATAGAAATAATGTCAGTAAAGCGGCTTTCTTTGGGGGGATGAACTGCCCCGGTTTGTACCTGATCCGCAAAAGCTTCGATTTGTTCTAAAGTTTGAACTATTTCTTGTTTTAGTTCTGGAGAGGGTGCTAAGTCTGGGTTACGCAACCAGTAGTGTCCTACCATGCGGTTTTCATCAGGATTGGCGATCGCTCCCTTTTCCAAAGCGGCCATATCCGCAAAAGCCTTATCAAATTTCGACTGCAACGACTCCACGAAAGCGTTATCAAACCGCATCCGGCTGATATCTAGATACAGTCCTAATCCCTCGTGGTAATATAACCATTCTTGGTATCGTTGCCAAAGTGCCTTAGCATCCATCATGAGGGAATTCTCACATATACTTGATCAAACTCCAGTTTAATCTATGGTTTTGGCGATCCCTGCTCTGTCTTATACAGTTTGTAATGAGGAGGCAGGAGGCAGGGGAAGAAAGGGAGGTTAACCCAGTCACCAATCACCAATTTACACATCTGGCATTGGCACAACACGCAAAAACTTGACTATTTCACCTGTAATTTCTATCGTGGTGACTGGGGATTGGGGACTGGGTAAAAATAACTAATGACTAATTATGATTGAATATCTCATTTTTCTGGCTATTTCTACTGCTACTTTTGCTTTGTTCGCATTAGGGCTTAATTTACAGTGGGGTTTTACAGGTTTGATTAATTTTGGTCATATTGCTTTTATGACCTTGGGTGCATATACTACAGTTTTATTAAGTTTAAAAGGTGTACCTCTATTATTTTCGGCGATCGCTGGGGCAATTGTCTCCGCTTTGTTAGGTTTAGTTATTGGTTTTGCAACTCTACGCCTCCGGGAAGATTATCTGGGTATTGTTACTATTGGTACTGGGGAATTAATTCGTTTGGTGGTGAATAACCAAGATTTACCAGTAGATGATGCTTGGATTTCTGGGGCGTTTGGTGTCCAAAGTTATGCGATTCCTCTATCAACCACACCCAATTTATTTTTCCGATTTTTGATGATTGGTGTACTTTCCTTACTTGCAATTGTTACTTTATTTTCTTTGTGGCGTTGGGTAACAACTGCTCAAAAATCTGTCACTGTTTCCATTAAAAAAGAATTTTCTTCCCGTTTGGTAGTGGGTATAATTTTAGGTTTATTGTCAGTCGCTATTTATGTTGCTGGTGTGGTGGGATTGTATAATTACAACCCTAAAGCGGGCTTAATGTTATTGGCTTTGTTAGTCTTAGCTTTTGTTTTTTGGCGCTTAGAATTTTTAGTCAAATCTCCTTGGGGTCGAGTTCTCAAAGCTATCCGTGAAGATGAAGAAGTACCCAAAGCATTAGGTAAAAATGTCTTTTCTTATAAGTTACAATCTTTGATGTTAGGCGGTGCGATCGCTGGTATTGCTGGTGCTTTCTTCGCTTGGCAACTGAGCGCCATTTATCCTGATAATTTTCAACCTCAACTCACTTTTGACGCTTGGATTATGATAATTTTAGGCGGTTCTGGTAATAATATCGGTACAATTTTAGGGGCAGTAATTTATTTCGCTTATGATGCCCTCACACGGGAATTTTTACCAAAAATTGTTCCTTTAGATGTAGAACGTATCGGTGCTTTTAGAATTATGTTTATCGGTCTAATTCTCATGGTACTGATGATTTGGCGACCTCAAGGTATTCTAGGTAAAAAAGAGGAACTTACTCTTGGTAAATAGGTGATTGGTGATTGGTGACTGGGAACGGAAGTTATTAATTTTGATTAATTTTGATTAATTTTGATTAATTTTGAAAATTGGTAATTGATCAAAAACGTTGATAATAATTAATTAAAAGTTAAGTTGAGAATAAAAACATCATGGTAAATAATATTCAATCTCCCCAAATTCCCCTATTAGCAGCTACCGGACTTTGTAAAAATTTTGGTGGTATTCAAGCGGTTCAAGATGCTAACATCGAAGTTACTCAAGGTAGTATCACTGGTTTAATTGGTCCTAATGGTGCGGGTAAAACGACTTTATTTAATTTACTGTCCAATTTCATCCACCCAGATAAAGGAAGAGTGATTTTTGATGGTGAACCGATTCACAATTTACAACCATTTCAAATTGCCCAACAAGGTTTAATTCGTACCTTCCAAGTTCCCAAAACTCTATCACGTTTATCAGTTTTAGAAAATATGCTGTTAGCAGCACAAAAACAAATTGGTGAGAATTTTTGGCAAGTGCAATTTCAACCACACATTGTCGCTAGAGAAGAAAAACAAAATAAAGAAAGGGCAATGTTTTTATTAGAATCTGTAGGATTAGAAAAAAAAGCAAATGACTATGCTGGTGGTTTGTCAGGTGGACAGCGTAAACTATTAGAAATGGGACGCGCTTTGATGACAAATCCTAAGTTAATATTATTAGATGAACCAGCAGCAGGAGTGAATCCTAGATTAATAGATGATATTTGCGATCGCATCCTCAAATGGAACAGAGAAAATGGTTTAACTTTTTTAATTATTGAACATAATATGGATGTAATTATGTCTTTGTGTGACAAAGTTTGGGTATTAGCAGAAGGACAAAATTTAGCAGTCGGTACTCCTACGGAAATTCAAAAAAATGCCAAAGTTTTAGAAGCGTATTTAGGACAATAAAATCATCAGCATTCAGTAATCAGTAATCAGCTTAAAGCTATAATTGAGATAGGTTTTGCATCAAGTCAAAAGTTTGATCACAAAAGTTTGATCACAGGAGTTGAGAATATTAGGATTATACAATTTAGCTGTGTAACAGCTTACCACTGTACTTGTAGTCAAAACGTCAAGTTTTGTTGAAAAAACATTAACCTCCGTTTTTTTATCCAGCAACATAAAGATCTAATAACTCATTTTTCATTGCCTTATGTTACATACATTTGCAAGCCGAAAAAGAAAAAGAGGATGTATGATCAACTCCGGTACATCCCTAACAGAAGCAGCGAGATTTCTCGGTGTAGATCACCACACATTGTATACAGCTTTAAGAACCGGACAAATTCCCACCGCTAGGAGAAATGGTTGTAATGTCATTACTCAAGGTGCATTAATGGACTATCAAGCGAGAATGAGACAAATTTTGTAAGTTTCTGGGAATTTGTATTATTTGATTTAATAACATCAATATCGTTCAATATCGTTCCTTTGCTCGTAAGTATTCAGCCGTCGGTGTCCATCAACTTTCAGCTTTCAACGCTAAAATACAAAGTGGAAATTTCCTCAATTAATGCTGCTAAATCTTTGTTTTTGCTGTTATAAACTGATAGCTGAATGCTTACATCTATTTTTGCCAAAAGCGAAAATTGAAACTGCCAGAAGCGCGACGATAACGACGGGTAGATATTCTTTTTCTGCCTCTGGTACTTTTCTCGTTGGGTTCTGGGATTTCTGCTTCTTCTAAAATTTCATCTGATAATTGAGTTTGAGTTGCTTCTTTACTTCTCCACCAAGCAATAATCCAACCACCACCTACAGCTGCTATTCCTCCAAATAAAATACTTATTGGTGCGGAATAACCAAGAAACACAAAGCTGAACATGAAAAATAACCAGTATTTCAGTGCTGCATCAATGCCATCATTAGAAGCTACATCTGGTATTTGGGGGTTATTTTCGTTGACGTTTGTAAACCACCCTAAAGCAACACCACCCATAATCCCCACAAATAAACTGAGAATTAATGAAGCTCCTGCAAAACTGGAAATAATAGCTAACAGAAAGCCAAATACCAGTTGAGAAAAAAAGTTTGGCGAAGAAGATAATATTTCGCTGAGAATATTTTTGTTAGATGCCATATTTTCAGAAATTCAAAATTAGGTAATAGGTAATAGGTAATTGGTAATAGGTAATGGGTAATTGGTAATTGGTAATTGGGTACTCTTCCCAGTCACCAGTCCCCAGTCCCCAGTCCCCAGTTCCCAGTCCCCAGTCCCCAGTCCCCAGTCACCTAGCCTTCACAGATAAATTTTTCAGCAAACCCTAATTAGAAACTTAACATGAAAAAATGAGGATATGCCTCAACATATCCCCATTTTCTTGGGATTTGGATATTAAGAAATGTCTTGTAACTCAGCAGTACGCACAGAAAGCACCTGAAGTTGATTTCCTCTTTGTACTTTTACCTGCAACGCTTCACCTAAACGACTATCTTCTACAACTCTTTGCAATTGTTCAGCAGTGGTAATTGTTTGACTGTCAATTTGTAAAATCACATCACCGCGTCGCATACCCGCAGTAGCAGCAGGGGAGTTAGGTACAACTCGGATCACTAACACACCATTCACTTCTGGTATTTGAATTGCAGAGTTAGGATCAGTGTTATTTTGTCTTGCTAACTGGGGTGTTAATGTCACCATCTGTACCCCTAAATAGGGATGAGCAACTTTACCGTTTTTTTGTAATTGTGCAGCGATCGCCTTAGCTTTATCTATCGGAATAGCAAACCCGATTCCCATTGCATCTGCACGAATAGCGGTATTAATGCCAATTACTTCTCCTTCAGCATTTAACAACGGACCTCCAGAGTTACCAGGGTTAATCGCTGCGTCAGTTTGAATGAAATCTAAACGTTTATCACTAATTCCCACCTGGGCGCTAGAACGTTTTAAAGTGCTGACAATACCCAAAGTGACAGTATTATCAAATCCTAACGGATTACCGACAGCGATCGCCCAATCTCCCACCTGTACACTGCTAGAAGATCCCAAAGGTGCGATCGGTAAATCGCTACCAGCATTAATCTTAACTACTGCTAAATCAGTAACTTCATCAATGCCTTTTACCTTACCTTCATAAGTACGGCCATCTTTCAAGCGTACAGTTACTTTATCAGCTTGATCTACAACATGGGCATTAGTCAAAATTATCCCACTTTTATCCAGAATAAAACCAGAACCTAAACCCCTTAACTGTTCAGTGGGTGACATTTGGGGGAAACCATCACCAAAAAACCTTCGTAAAAACGGATCTTCCAAAATGGGATCAACAGGACGAGTAATAGTTTTTTCGGTATCAATCCTTACCACAGCAGAACCCACACGATTTACCGCCGCAGTGACAAAGCTACTGTTACCAATAGCACCAACAGCAGCAGATGGTTTTTGGGCAACCACTTGATCCGGTGCTGTTTCTGCGTGGGAAGGTAAAACTGACACACAAGAAACCGTTAACACCACTCCTAAAAAAATCGCTAAAACACGGGTACTGAGTTTACGTATAAACTGAGGTAGTTGAAAAATTTGCATAATCACAACCTAATCTAGAAGCCTAATGTTTGCTATCTATTTACAAATCTAGCTACAATTATTTTTATAGCTGGTTTACAAATCTGTGCTGATTGAAGTTTTTACCCAACTTGTGATCTAACAACTTCTGTCATCAAGTTAATGGAACATACACCAACCAAGCTATTATGGACATTTACCCTGACTCAGTACGGTTTTTCCGCCAATCTCAAATCACTCTAGGCTAGGATCTAATTAATACCAAACCCCACAGGACTCATGACAGCATCAAACCGATTAGCTGAAACATCCTTGCCTTCATCACAGCAAGCAGAACACACACACCACCACAACCACGAGCATACAAATCATAATTCAGAAACAGTCAACTCGGTTCATCCTCATGTTCATAGTGAAGAATCTTTACGGCGAATTGTTAACCGACTATCACGAATAGAAGGACACATTCGCGGTATTAAAACAATGGTGCAGCAAAACAGCCCTTGTCCCGATGTATTATTACAAATTGCGGCTGTGAGGGGTGCATTAGATAAAGTAGCGCGGATTGTTTTAGATGAGCATTTAACGGAATGTATTGCTAGAGCTTCAGAAAATGGCAATATTGATGTAGAAATTGAACAACTCAAAGCAGCTTTAGATCGGTTTTTACCATAGAGTTGATTATCTATGGTTTGGTAATTGATAATTGATAATTGATAATGGGACTTACGCACTGTACAAATTTACCATGATGTGCATGAACGAAAATCCGTCGTTTCAGGCTTTTGGCGATTAACTTCCGATCAATAGCGAACTGCTTGCAGCAGCGCTTCGCTATCGCTCAAAAATCATCAAAAAATCACGTTAAAATGCATGAAACCCATACCTCATTTTCCTGATCTCCCAAGGAGTATATTAGGGTAATTTTTTAAAGTTTCTTAGTTACAGATGCTTCTAAAACTGGTTTTTGTTGATTAGTGTTTTCATTGATGGTAGCTTTTTGATTTTGTCCTGCTAAATTTTCCCGTTGGTTAATTAAATAAATACTGATTAAAGTCAGCATAACTCCTAGCCATTGAATGGGGGTGAGAACTTCTGCAAGAAAAAGATGACCAAATATTAAAGCAAAAACTGGTGTGAGAAAGGTAAGAGAACTTAAACTCGTTAGATTTCCACTTGATGCAAAATAAAAGAATAAACCATAGGCGATCGCACTACCAAAGATAGTTGCATAACCCAAATTTAACCAATCGGACAATACCAGATTTTGCCACTGTTGGTTTTCTACAACCGCAGAAATTCCCCACAGAGGCAACCCCCCCAAAATTATATGCCATCCCGTGGCTGTTACCGGATCAGCATATCTACAAACAAAGCGAATTAATACCGTACCTACAGCCATTGATAAAGCTGCCAGTAACATTAACCATTCACCACTGTTAAATAATTGCTGCCAATTATCAGTAGTAATTTTTACCCCTGAATCGAGAAGGTGAAAAATCCATTCTTCTTGTAGGCCAATTAAACTAATACCAGTAACTCCCAATCCTAACCCTAACCATCCCCAAAGACCAATATGTTCTTGAAATAACCACAGGGACAATAAAGCTACTGCTAAAGGTTGGGAGTCAATCATTACAGAACCTAAACCCGCACTGGTTCTCACTAAACCTTCTGCTAAAAAACCTTGAAACAGGGTAGCATCAACTAAAGCAAAGATGATAATCCATAACCATGCTAACCATCCTTTGGGTTGGGGTCTACCCATGAAAGCAGCAGCGATGAGAATTAATACCCCCGCAGGTAGTAAACGTACTCCTGCCATAAATAATGGTGTGGTATGAGGTATGACTCCTTTCATTGCTACCATTGCTGTACCCCAGAGGAAAAAGGGAGCAATTAATAATAGGGAAGCTAGGGTAGATTTTGATCCTCTCAGTTGCAGTTGCATCAGTTGTATTGGATTTTTGTTAAATTAAGTGTAAATATTACTTTACCTAATTTTACAGAAACATTGGTTTTTCTGTTTATGTAACATTGTTACCGATCTTTTTTGCATTATTACTGTCACCTGTCTCCTCATCTTTTGATCTTCTCTAGCTCCTGACTACTCTGAACAATGGGAATAGTAAAATGAAACTGACTTCCCTGGTTCTTACCTTGGGACTCAGCCCAAATTTTCCCACTCCAACCGTTGACTATTTGCCTACAAATGGCTAAACCCAGTCCCGTACCTCCCGCAGTCCGTCTTAAAGCTCCCTCTTCTTGATAAAAACGATCAAATACTACTTCTAAACGGTTGGGTTCAATTCCCCTACCAGTATCAGCTACAATCACTTCTACCTCATAATTACTATTTTGATGAGCTTTAATTGTTATTTCCCCTGATGTGGGTGTGAACTTACAAGCATTATCTATAATTTTGGCTAATACTTCCACAAGCCAATCACCATCAGCCCTAACTAAAGGTAAACTTTCGGCAATTTGTGTTTTGATGGTTGGTGGTTTTTCTGCTGTGGAGCGTGTACGTAGGCGACTAAGGGCTAAATCTACACATTCTTGTAAAGTCAAAGATTCGGGATGCCATTCCACACGCCCGCTTTCTAAGTTAGAAAGAGTGAGAAAATCCTGTACCAGTTTCCGCATTCTTTCTGAATCAGAAAGTGCTGTAGTTAGCATTACCTGTTGCAACTCTAAAGGCATATCCGGTTCACTGGCCAGACTTTCTAAACACACTTGAATGGTGGAGAGGGGGGTTCGCAGTTCATGACCGGTGATAGCAATTAAATTACTGCGGGTACGGTCAAGGGCTTCTAATTGTTTGTTTAGTTCTTCTAAATTGGCAAAAGCTTCAGCTTGAATCAAAGCTGCACCTACTTGAGTAGCGATCGCCTTAACTAAATCCAATTCTCCAGCTTGCCATTCATGGGCAGGTAAATGACAAAAATGTAACTCTACCATTCCCAGTAGTCGTCCCTGGGAAAATACAGGTTCTATCAACCACGAATGAATAGTAAACCTTTTAACAATTAAAGAAAGTGCGGTAGAACTAGTAACACGACAATCTGTAAGTGTATCAGTAATACATATACCTTCACCCAGTTGGGTAATTTCGTGAAATAAAGGATTTTGTGCCAAATTCCAGGTTTGTCCCCGTACTGAGACAACATCAGGACTTAAAAACTCATGTTCAATTATTGCTTGGTCATCAGTAGATTGAGCGCGGTAAATCAGACAACGATCAGCTTCTAGATGTTGACCTAACTCTTGAGCAGCTACTTGCAAAACTGCCTGTGGATCAAGCGATCGCCTAATTGCCATACTAATAGAATTGATCAACTTTTCTTTTCTAGCTTGAGCAGCAATAGAACGATAAGCTTTATGCAGCTTATATTGACTAGCTTGCAAATAAGTTACTAATCGCTGTACAAAAGGGTCAGTATCAATACTAAAAGCGGATTCATTAATTGATTTTGGTTGGGACTTGAGTGGTACTGAACCGATACCAAACCTCTGACGTGCCTGGTTAATTTTGCCCGCTAAATCGGGTCTATAAACTTCTATTCTTTGCAATATCAATTCTGCGGCCTTGAGACTAACTCCTCTGTCAGAAGTCCAAATTCCCTCAAATCTCCGCGCTGTGTCTATATCCAGACTAGAGGTCATTTCTGGTAACTGCTGATTTTTAGCAATTGACCTCACACTTTCTCGACATACTAAACAAGTAGCATAATTATCCGCGATTACAACTAAATGCCATTCTTTACTTAAAGCATCATCCGGTTCAAAAGCTACCTTTTCATAGTCATCCGAACTATTAGCAAACTCTGTTTCTGGTGCAGATAATACGTATATTTGGTCACTTCTCTCGGCAAGGCGTTGATAGCGATGAGCTTCTTGACGATAAAATCGCTCTCGCTGAAAACTAGCAATAATAAGCGGTTGATCCAAGGAAGTCGCCAAAACCTGATCTTCCATTGCATGGGAGAGCGCAGTTAGGGAAGCCTTGAAATACAACTGAGTCCGCAAGTAAGGTAGTGACTGTAGCAAATCACTCAGCACAGAAGTCGAAATGCTCATGAATATCTTTAAACGCCCAATCTAGACCTTTAGAAAGCACCTGTCCAGATATTAACCCAAAAACTACCTTGGTAAGTTTGATGACTGTTGACCATTGACAAAACTCAAAATTTTTTTAAATAAACATTAACTAAACATTAACTAAACATATTTATGAGTATTTTCTAGTTCTAGTATCTCTCATTGCTGATCAAAGAATAAAACCCTAGAAAATCCTCAGTTTTCAGCCTTGACTTCAGATGTAAAAGGTATAGATTTATTGGTGACTGGTGACTGGTGATTGGTGATTGGTGACTGGTGATTGGTGACTGGTGATTGGGTTATTAATCTTCCCCTGCCCCCTGCTCCCTTGCCCTGTGCTTCCCTGCCTCTTCCCCAGTCCCGCGTCCAGTATAGGGAAATTTGGCTCATGACACCGGATATGTTGATGACCCCAGAGAAAATCGTCCTCGATGGCAAAATTTTTATTCCTGCTGAACAAGTACCCATTCCAGAATGGCCTTGCGTTGTCAGTGAAAGACCACAACCCACTTTAACGGTTAAAGATGATGATTTATTTTTGGTGACAGATACAATGGGGAACATTTCCGGTTGTTCCCTAGAAGATGGGAATCCCAGTGTGGGTTTATTTTGCGCTGATACCCGATTTTTGAGTCGTTTAGAGTTACAAATTAATGGGCGATCGCCTGTTTTATTAAGCAGCACTGCTGATAAAGGTTTTGCTCTCTCTGTTTTATGCACTAACCCCAAAATTGATGATCACTTAAATGCTGATACTATTGGTATTCATCGGGAAATTGTCCTTAATGGTGCATTATTTGAAGAAATAGAAATTTCTAACTACAGCACTTCTAGCATTACTTTTGAAATTAGTCTTAGCTTTGATGCTGACTTTGCAGATTTATTTGAAGTTCGTGGTTTTTATCGAGGAAACCGGGGTAAATTATTACGATTATCAGAACTAAAAAACTGTTCAGAAAACCTCAGCCTTGCCTATCAAGGTTTAGATGGTGCAGTGATGGAATCCCGGATACAATTCCAACATCAACTACCAGATTATTTTCAAGGTTATACCGCAATTTGGCGTTTAGAATTAGCTTCTCACGAAACCAAAAAACTCGGTTATCGGTTGCAGAGTTTAACTAATAATCAACCGATTTCTAATGTCAATGCTGCCACAACTTTGGCACAAGCAAAAGCTTCTGAATTAATGGAGGAGCAAAACTGGGTACAACAAATTACCCGCATTCACTCAGATAAAAGTCTTTTTAATAGAGTGATTGAAAGAGCAGAACAAGATTTGTATTTATTGCGCCAATCTTTTGGCAAATATAAAACTGTTTCCGCAGGTGTTCCTTGGTTTTCCACTTTGTTTGGACGGGATTCTATTATTACCGCTTCCCAAACTTTGATGTTAAATCCCCAAATTGCTAAAGAAACTTTAATGATCTTGGCAGAATATCAAGGTAAAAAAGAAGATATTTGGCGAGAAGAAAAACCAGGGAAAATTTTACATGAGTTACGGTTTGGAGAACTAGCAAGGTGTCAAGAAATTCCCCATACACCTTATTACGGAACAGTAGATGCAACGCCTTTATGGTTGATGTTGTATGCTGATTACTATGCTTGGACTCATGATCAAGAAACCCTAGAAACATTGTGGAGAAATGCTTTATCCGCCATGGATTGGATTGATAGAAATATTCAAGAAACAGGCTATCTTAGCTACAATCGTAAATCAAAAGGTGGTTTAGTTAACCAAGGTTGGAAAGACTCTGGTGATTGTATTGTGAATAGAAAAGGTGAGTTAGCTAAAGGGGCGATTTCTTTATGTGAAGTGCAAGCTTATGTCTATGCTGCAAAAATCAAATTAGCAGAAATAGCGAAGATGAAAAAGCGGCTAGATTTAGCTGAAACTTGGTTAGAAGAAGCTAAAAATCTCAGAGTTAGATTTAACAAAGATTTTTGGATAGAAGATCAAGATTTTTGTGCTTTAGCTTTAGATGGGGAAGGAAATCAAGTAGATAGTATTAGTTCTAATCCTGGACATTGTTTATCTTTGGGAATTTTTACCCCAGAAAAAGCCTACAGTGTAGCAGAAAGATTGCGAGCGCCGGATATGTTTAATGGTTGGGGAATTAGAACTTTAAGTAGTTTGTCACCTGCTTATAATCCAATGGGTTATCACATTGGTTCAGTGTGGCCACATGATAATTCTTTAATTGCGATGGGACTGCGTTCTTTGGGTTTAATTGATCAAGCTTTGGAATTATTTCAAGGTTTGTTTAATATGACTTCTCAGCAATCTTATCAACGTCCACCAGAATTATTTTGTGGTTATGAAATGAATGGAGATAATGCACCTGTGCAATATCCTGTTGCTTGTAGTCCCCAAGCTTGGGCTACAGGTAGTATATTTCAATTATTGCAAATGATAGTGAATTTAGTACCAGACGCACAGAATAATTGTTTACGAATTATTGACCCTGCTTTGCCGGAATCAATTAATCGTTTATCGTTGCATAATTTGCGTGTTGGTGCGACGATTCTTGACTTAGAATTTGAGCGGGTGGGGAGTACAACTTCCTGTAGAGTTGCGAATAAAAGGGGGAATTTAAGAGTTGTAATTGAAGCTTAGATTAGTTCATAGATCCCCGACTTCTTGAAGAAGTCCGGGATCTGGGTATAATCAGATGAACACAGATAAACGCAGATTTTTTTGATAAACATCCTGTTAATCCTTTAATCCTGGACATCCTGATTCTGACAAAAAAATAAGTTATAATAATCTATCAAAGACTTCATAATTAAAGCCTTATGCTAACTACATACACTGCAAAATATACTAAAACCAATAGCGGATATATGGGACAACTAATTGAATGGCAAGAAGTCATTACAGAAGGAGAAACATTAGAAGAATGTAGAGATATGTTACAAGATGCTCTCAAAGAAATGATTATTGCCTATACCTATATCAGCAACTAACCACTGAAAATCACCTGATATTTTTTCTATTTCATCTTCTGAAGTGGAAACCATAACTTGAGAATCTTGTTTTAATTCACCCTTTTTTTGAGTGCATTAAGCTGTTGTGCATTTAATTTGTATAAGTGGAACAGGCATCTTGCCTGTTAAATAAGAGTTCAGAATATTAGGATTATACAATTTAGCTGTGTAACAGCTTATTTGTCAATAATTAATATTTTTATTATAACAAAAGTAGGGGTAAAGCACATTGCTAAACCCCTACAGATTCCCAAATTATAAAAATAATTATTGAATTACAGCAGATTGCAGATAAGTGAGGTACAGAATCTAAATTGAAACCTATACACCAAGCCAGTTTTACTCCTGACCCCTGACTCCTGACTCCTGCTGTAATTAAGCATCTTCTGAACGTTCAATTTTTTGACCAGGAGAAGATTCATATAAAGCATCCAACTGTTGACGCGCATCATCCACATTAATAGAACGCATTACCAAAAGCGGTTCTTTAATTAAATTACCGGAATTATCTAATAATTCTGGATGAGGTACAGATTGTCTTGTTGCTCGATAATAACCAAAGCTACCTTTATTCCCCGCAGAGGATGTATTTGGATAAGGTCGCTCCCGATCAAAACTGAACATGACTAGGTTACGAATTAAATTACTGACAGCAATAAACGCTAAAACGGTAAAAGCTAAAACGTAGAGCAGGTGTAACATAAAATTATCCTCCAGGGGCAACAAATTTTACAAAATCTAAAGTTTTATATCGTAGTCCTCAACTTTTCTTTACCTGCAATTTACAGGGAAAACAAAAGTTAAGTTATTTATTTGTGTTGTGATATTTTGTAATCTTATTCAGATTAACGTAACATGGTATACATTATTTTTTTATGAAAATAATGTTAAGGTCTTTGTCCTAATGTTGGGATTTATGACCATAAAGATCACTCATGCTGTGATTGACGGTAACGCATACCAACTTTCCAACATTCGCCTAATAATTGATGCCAAGGCATTAATGTAGCCATATCCAGTCCCACTTTTTTACCAGTTACAGCAAATAGCATTTTGGAAGTATTTAATTCTGCTTGTGCTTGCGTAACTCGGTTGAGTAAATCAGATTGTTCCTGTTCACTCATAAATGAGATTTTCTCATTTTCTAATAATTGACGTGATCGCGCAAACCAATATTCAAAATCCTCTAACAGCGGCTCCAAGACTGACTTTAGCAACTCAGCACTTGGTGAATTTGAGTCACCCATATATAAGAAGCATATTTCCTAATGTCTTCTTAATATTAACGCTATTTACGAAACTTAACAATCGCCTCATAACTTACCTGCCAAAACAACCAAAATTTGTAATTTGTTATACAATACACAATTGTATAATTTTGGCAAGAGGTTTGTACAGTTCCTTGCGACTATTTTTTGATCTGTCTAAAGGAGTATCTATTGTGAACATTTAGAGATAATAATTACAAACAATTGTTAGGGGGCAATGCAGTTTTGTGGGGTCATCCCACAAAATTGCATTACTCCCAGATCAAAATGAGTGACTGACCTGTACAGATGATTGATCTTACCAATGATGGTAACTATGATGTGGTTTTGACTATTTCTGGTTCAGCTATTGCTTCTTTGACTCCAGATGGAAATGAAAATTTAGTAAATGAATAAGCGCAGAAACTTCCCCGAACCATGATTTTTTCCGTCCGAACCATGATTTTTTCTGCTAATTGTCAGGTTATCTATACTGAATTTTACTGATAAATCACCACAAAATCTGACAGCGATCGCTCAACTCCACAGTGACCAATCTCTAGCTTTGCTGGTGGAAACTGCTGATATATATAGCTTGAGGCGCTGGTCGAAAATTAATCAGCGCCTGGAATGATGACCTCGCTGGTTAATTTATTATTCGTGGCTAGAAGTTTCTAGTCTTTGGCTTTTGAGGTTCTGTAACTGTTGCAGCAGGGAATCTACTTCTGCTTGCAGGTCAATAAATTTTTCTTGTTGTTCGTCTTGGTAGTAAGCCTTGGTGAGCTTCTTTACCAATTCACTATGAGATTCGCAGCTGGCAACACTGGATGATAAAGTTGACATAGTTATGTTCTTTCCGAAACTAAACTCACACCATTAGAGATATTATAATAAAGCTATCTTAACCTTTCTTAAAATCAAGTATACTTTTAATTACATACTCTAATAGGTTTCCTGCTAAATCATAAGTGACTGCGATAATAGTGAGTGTGTTCCTCGGTGGTGATTGGTGACTGGTGATTGGTGACTAGGAAAAATCTTTCCTCCCCTGCTCCCTGCCTGATCTGTTGCTAGATATCGCCATTTGCATGGTAAAGTGATTGACACTATCAAAAAAAATCTATTTTTCTCATCTCCTAATCCCTAGTTAAGAAGTTTAGAATCCTGTGACTTTGAGCTTGTCTGTTGCTAAATCTCATCGCCAACCTTGGCCGGGGCTAATAGAAGCCTACCGTGAATACTTGCCTGTGAGCGAAAGTACCCCTGTGGTGACTTTGTTGGAGGGTAATACTCCTTTGATTCCTGTACCAGCGATCGCTGAACGTATTGGTAAGCAGGTGCAAGTATTTGTTAAATATGATGGTCTGAACCCCACTGGCAGTTTTAAAGACCGGGGTATGACTATGGCTATTACCAAGGCTAAGGAAGCTGGTGCTAAGGCGGTGATTTGTGCTAGTACAGGCAATACTTCCGCTGCTGCTGCTGCCTATGCTAAACGCGGAGGAATGCGCCCCTTTGTATTGATTCCTGATGGTTATGTGGCTTTGGGTAAGTTGGCTCAAGCTTTGTTATATGGGGCGGAAGTTTTAGCTATTAAAGGTAATTTTGACCGGGCTTTAGAAATTGTCCGGGAAATGGCGGATCATTATCCGATTACTTTGGTAAATTCTGTCAATCCTTACCGCTTGGAAGGTCAGAAAACAGGGGCTTTTGAAGTGGTGGATGCGTTGGGTAATGCTCCTGACTGGTTGTGTATTCCGGTGGGAAATGCGGGAAATATCACAGCATATTGGATGGGTTTTTGTCAATACCATCAAGCGGGAAAATGCGATCGCTTGCCAAAAATGATGGGTTTTCAAGCTGCTGGGGCTGCACCGTTGGTAAATGGTCAACCAGTGCTACATCCTGAAACTATAGCGACGGCGATTAGAATTGGTAATCCTGCGAGTTGGGATAAGGCGATCGCTGCCCAAACTTCCAGTATGGGTAGTTTTAACTCTGTTACAGATGAGGAAATTTTGGACGCTTATCGGTTGTTAGCGTCTTCTGAAGGTATTTTCTGTGAACCTGCCAGTGCTGCTTCCGTAGCTGGGTTATTAAAAGTGAAAGATCAAGTTCCTGCTGGTGCGACGATAGTTTGCATTTTAACTGGTAATGGTTTGAAAGATCCAGATACAGCCATTAAACACAGTCATGCTCAGTTTAAACAAGGTATTCCCGCAGATTTGCAAGCGGTAGCTGAGGCTATGGGTTTTTAAAGAATGCTGGGGACTGGGGACTGGTGACTGGTGACTGGTGATTGGAAAAATACAAATAATTACCCCCCTGCTTCTCCTGCTTCCCCTGATTTTAATAGCTATCTATGAAACGAGAATATCACTGACCTTAATCTTAATTTCTGGCAATACTTCACTTTTAATTAATTCATCACCTGTATAAATAAATTCTTCATACAAACCTTCTACTAAAGACAAAACCGTAATTTTGTTTTGTACAGGATCAACAATCCAATATTCAGAAATTCCCCTAGCTGCATACTCAGAACGCTTGAAGCGATAGTCTCGCACTTCATTTTCAGTACCAGGTGATACCACTTCTATAGCTATTAATGGTGGTGGCATTTCATGGGTAATAGTTCCTCTTTTTGTCGCTTCTAAAGCGGCGCGACATTCTTCACCCAAGATTAGTAAATCAGGGATTCTTACCTTAGCTCTACGTCCACTTACTTCAATCATAATTTCTTTATATTTTAATAAATGAAGAGGGACTATTTTAGACAATTCCAACAATAATCGCATTGATATATCAGAATTAAAAATTGATTCTGGTGGCATTAAAACTAATTCTCCATCTACTAATTCATAGCGATTTCCAGTGCCATCATCATAGGCATAGTAATCTTCAAAGGAAAAATAATTGATTGGTGCTTGAGGAGTTTGAACCATAAATATAATTCCATAATTCCATTCGCTTAGTACATATTAACCCAAGTTGATAACTAGGTACTTACGTTATCTCCCACCTCCCCTGCTTCCTCTGTCTCCCCTGTTGCCTTTGTGGCTGCTCTCAACTGTGTCAAACTATCAATAGCATCACCTAAAGCTGTAGTGAGATTTTTACGGGTTTGCTCGTGGTTTTCCTGTTCTGTTTTGAATGCTTGAATGAGGCGATCGCGTTCTTGAGTCACAGCGATCAATTTAGCTTTTAATTCCTCTATAGATGTGTCTTCGGTTAGTTCTGACTCAATAGCCGTTGTGGTAGTTTCTGTAATTGTATCAGTGTTAATACCTTGAAGTTTCCAAAGTTCAGCTTTTAAAGATGCAATTTCTTGTTGATACATCTTGGCATCGGTGCGACGTTGTTCTGATTCAGTGTTATAGAGTTGTCGCCATTTTTGTGAACTTTCCCAAGCTTCATCACGTTTTTGTTGCAGTTGAGCCATCTGCTGTTTGAGGCTTTGAATTTCGGATAACCATTTTTGTGTTAAATCTTGAGTCATATCATGTCCGGTTGCACAATTATCATATCTGTTGAGGCTGGTAATTGGTAATTGGTAATTGGTAATTGGTAATTGGTAATTTCTCATGAAACAGCTATATCGTAAGTGATTGGGCGGACATTATATCATAGTAGCTTTTATGTATAAATTTTGACATAAAATCTGTTCCCTGTTCCCTGCTATATATTGACAGTAAAACTGGACTCTCATCAATTATTGGGGCAATGTTGATTTCTCCATTGATGGGGAGTATTCTAGTTAACCAGGAAGTTACCGAAGCACAAGATATAATTCAGAAGCGATCGCAAGCTATTACAGAATACCTACAATTAAAATGGCAAGTCAGTGATGCTCGGATCAGCACCCAAATAGGAACAGAAGTTTCCCCACAAGATACGCGCCCTTTTTGGAAAGCTAAACTCATTTCTTTAGGATTAACAATTGGTACTATCTTACTTTTAATGCTGGCTTCTTTTCTGGTATTTATTAGTGATTTACTTTTGGGTATGCTGGTGCGTGGTAATCCTTATTTGGGATTCTTATTACCTCTTTGGAAATTGTTACTTTGGCCTTTAGCTTTAATGATTGTTGCTGCTACATTTAGCTTAGTCTATCGTTATGGACCAAGTGTGTGGAAACCAGGTACACCATTAATGCCAGGAGCAGTTTTAGCAGCTATCTTTTGGGCGCTGGTTTCGGCATTATTTCGCCTTTATGTTACCAACTTTGGAAATTATAATAAAGTTTATGGTACAGTGGGAACTTTTATAGTATTAATGTTATGGTTATGGATGAGTGCCTTTGTTCTCCTTGTTTGCAACCAATTAAATGTAATTGTTGGTGACTCTATGACAGTGAAAACAGGAAACTAGGAAGGTAAATAACCCAATTACCAATTACCAATTACCAATTACCAATTATATAAAATGTCTAACTCTCACAATAAAATTTACATTGAATCTGATGGTTATGCACCAACATTAAAACGTTTACAACAAATTAGTAAACTGTTAGATAATGCTATTACCATTCCGGGAACTCCAGTAGGTATTGGTTTAGATCCAATTTTGGGATTAATACCTGTTGGTGGTGATGTTTTGGGATTGATATTTTCTCTTTATATTATCATTGAATCGGCAAAGTTAGGTATATCAAAAGCAACTTTAGGCAGAATGATTGTAAATATTATCATTGATGCTTTAGTCGGTGCTATTCCGATGTTGGGAGATTTATTTGATTTTGCTTGGAGAGCAAATAATTACAACCTGATTTTATTGGAAGATTACTTAAAATCTCCTGCTGAAAAAAAGAAGGCCGATCAAGGTTTTATTATTGCTCTTTTTGCAGTGTTGGTTGTACTTGGTATTGTTTTAATTGCATTACCTGTTATTTTTATAGGAATGCTATGGAAAGCTTTAAATGGTGGGTAAATTAATCATTAACTAAGCTGTTATGCATTTAATTTGTATAAGTGGAACAGGCATCTTGCCTGTTAAACAAGAGTTCAGAATATTAGGATTATACAATTTAGTTGTGTAACAGCTTAACTCAAAATATCCTATTCCCTATTCCCTATTCCCTATTCCCTATTCCCTAACTAATAATATGAAAAACTGGTGGCAATTTCATTTTCCTCAAGGTCAACAAAATATAATTATTACTGATGCGTATGGCTATCCTGTAAAAATTGCTTATGGTGAAAAAGGTACAGGTAAACCATTAATTTTATTACATGGTTTGGGCAGTTGGAGTTATAATTGGCGATACAGTATTGAACCATTATCTAAATATTTTCGGGTAATTTGTTTTGATGCTAAAGGTTATGGTTTTTCGGAAAAAGCTATTTACCGTAGAGAAAAGAGTGGTCATCAAATAATTGAATTAGAACGGATTATTCAATCTTTATGTGATGAACCTCCCGTCATTGTCGCTGAGTCTTTAGGTGCGTTAGTTTCTTTAGCATTAGCGGCTAAAAATCCTCAATTAATTGGGAGTTTAGTGGTTATGAATGCGCCCATTTTTACCGAAACCTTACCTCATTGGGCAATGGGTTTATTAGCACAAACACCATTAGAAATTATCCACACAATTGATTTTTTACGTCTTGCTTTTGTGTTTGCACCTCTAGTCAGGGAAGTCATGGGTATGGAAAGACGAAAAGTGTTATTTAATCCTGCTATTCTCACAGAGGAAGATGTTTATTGGATAACTTATCCTTTTATTGAAATTCCCGGAACTTTAGTGAAAGTTGCGGAAGAATTACAAATAGCAGCTAGAGAAATTGAGAATTTACAAGCTAAAAAACCAAATATGTTAACTGAAATTCAAAATAGTCTCACTGCTATTGAATGTCCAACTTTAATTTTATGGGGTGATCAAGATAGTTGGTTTCCTGTGAGTCACGGTGAAAAATTACATCATTATATTCCTCATTCACAGTTAAAAATTATAGAAAATTGTTATCATGACGCATCCACAGGTGCTAATGATGTAGTGAATAGAGAAATTATGAAATTTTTGCAAGATACGAATTTCTGTTAAACTGTAATTTAAGCCATTATCAATTGTCAATCATCAATTATCAATTATTAATTGATAAAAGAAGAGTGGGAGAAGGCATACCAAGCGCCTTTTTTCTCCCACTCTACATTTGCTGCTGGGGCGTTCAGGAATATGTTTTAATAGACGCTATCCGTTATTTAGGGGGCTATGTATTTCAACGATAGTGTCTAGATGATGTGAGTATTCCTGTTGCAGCAAATGTTAAACCTGATTTCTTTTTGATTTCTTTGATTTTTTATTATTTTTTGCTGAACTAATAGCCCAACAAAATATTAGTAGATTGCTTTGTTTGTTCATAATTCAAACTTGTGAAACAGCCTTTTTAAGCAGAAGATATTTTATGTAGTAACCCCAGATAACAACATTATTGAAGTCGTTTATCTTTTAATAATTTAACTGGGTTGTTTACTGATTGGTTGCCAAGTTGGCACTTTTTATTATTTGTTTTTAGCCATTAGTCATTGGGGAAAATCTTCTCCCCTGCTTCTTCACTGTCACCTGTCACCTTTCACCTATTCCTCGACACCCTTTCTTAAATACGTTGTGGAAGTTTGAGTATGCGATAAATAACCCAACAACCAGATGCACAACTGAGGGCGATCGCCAACATTAACCATAAAGGTGTAGGATTACTGATATTAGAAGATAGTACGTTTTCTTTTTTACTGACTACTTCTATGGTTTTTTCTGGTTCTATTTTGGGAACGTAGCCAATATAAATTAGCTGGAAATAGCCAAATATTCCCACTCCCAGGGGAATAACTAACAACCCCACAAACCATAACCAAGGATACTTTAGGCACCGTTTCTTAATTAGAGATGTATTTTTTAATTCTTCTGAAGTGCTGTTTACAGTTGTGGTTAGTTCTGGTTTTGCATTGTGACTGTTCATGATTCATTTCCACTTGCATCCTCTAGTAGTTTATTATACTATAAGATACAAGTGTTATTTAACAGTAGGATAAAGGGGGTTGAAAGTAGTTTTTTGGCAAAATAGCGGTTTTTTACCAAAAATTTCCAAAAAAATTGGATATTATGCTACTTTTTCCCCATTATCTGCAAATTACTTTACTGAATCTTCTAATTTAGAATTGGTATGTCTTTCAATGGCAAGTTGAATTAATTGATCTACTAATTCTGTAAAAGAAATACCAGTATTTGCCCAAAGTTGCGGATACATACTTGTAGATGTAAACCCTGGTAAGGTGTTAATTTCGTTAATCAAAATTTCTCCAGTAGCTTCTACATAGAAAAAGTCTACTCGCGCTAAACCTGCACCATCAACTGCTGCAAAGGCTTGTAATGCCATTTCTTGAATTTGTTGAACTACTGTTTCTGGTAAAGGTGCAGGAATTAATAAGTCTGCTTTACCCTCAGTATACTTGGTTTCATAATCGTAAAAATCGCTATCAAAGGTAATTTCACCAATAACGGAGGCTTTGGGGTTGTCGTTGCCTAAAACCGCACATTCTACTTCTCTGGCAACTACTCCGGCTTCGACTATGATGCGTCTATCATAAGTTGCAGCGTTATCTAAAGCCGCTTCTAATTCTTGACGCGATCGCACTTTGGCTATTCCTACGGATGAACCCAGATTAGCAGGTTTGACAAAACAAGGATAGCCTAATGTTGCTTCTATTTCATCACACAATTTAGGAAATATACAAGGGTTTGACCAAATTTGCGCTCTCATTATTGCTTTGTATTTTACCTGGGATAAACCTGCTTGAGCAAAAGCGGTTTTCATAGCAATTTTATCCATCCCGGCGGCTGAACCTAACACCCCAGAACCAACAAAGGGAACTTGCATTAATGTTAGTAAACCTTGAATTGTTCCATCTTCGCCATTGGGTCCGTGGAGTATGGGAAACCACAAATCAATTTCTGCTGTTTCTGCGGGAAATTGCCATAAATTAGGGGTTATAGCGGGATTTTCTGTGGCTTCACTAGATTTTAAAACTTGTTGTGCAGTTTCTCCCCCTTGCCAAACACCATTTTTTTGGATGTAAAAAGGCACAATTTCATATTTCTGACTATTTGCTTCTGCACTCAAAGCATTTGCGATCGCCCTTGCAGAAATTATTGATACTTCATGTTCTCCAGAACGTCCACCAAACAGCAACCCCACCCGCAGTTTAGACATCTTCCTTACCTCGACACTATCTAAAGGTGATAGCGTACCACAAGGAATGTTATTAGGAGTCAGGAGATCAAGGAGTCAGGAGAAAGATAAATAGGGTTTGCTGAAAAAGTTATCTGTGAGGGCTAGGAGTATGGCTAACGCCACGCTTCGCTATCAAGGAGTTTTTTTTATTTTGAAATTCTGCAAACACTCACAAAGTGCAAGCTTTTTGAGGATCATAGCACCTAAAACCAGGCGCAATTTTAATTTTCATCATCCTCAATCCCTTGATTTATCTAGGTTTTACATTTATTCAGCATCCCCTAAATATTTCCTGTTTCTTGTTTTCACAGTCCCCAGTCATCAGTCACCAGTCACCAGTCACCAGTCCCCAGTCCCCAGTCACCAGTCCCCAGTCCCCAGTCACCAGTCCCCGTTCCCCGTTCCCTGTACTTCAATTTTTATTAGCTAATGTCAAACCATCAGCTATGGGAACTAAACTCAAGGTAATTCTTGAGTCTTGATATAATTTTTGATTAAAGGCGCGAATTTTTTTAGTTTGATTATCTTGTATTTCTGGATCTGCTACTTTCCCAGACCATAAGACATTATCAATGGCAATTAGTCCACCGGGTCGAATTAATTGCAGCGATCGCTCATAATAATTTTCATAGTTTCCTTTATCAGCGTCAATAAAGGCAAAATCAAAACTTTCTGCTTCTCCTGCTGCTAACAAGTTATCCAAAGTTTCCAAAGCTGGGGCAATATGCAAGTCAACTTTATCTGCTATTCCTGCTTTTTCCCAATATCGCCTAGCTATGCTGGTATATTCTTCACTGACATCACAGGCAATAATTTTACCATCTGCTGGTAAAGCCAACGCTACTACTAAGGAACTATAACCCGTAAATACTCCTATGTCTAATGTTTTTTTTGCTCCTAGTAATTTAACCAACAGTGCCATAAATTGTCCCTGTTCTGGGGAAATTTGCATTATAGACATTCGTAGCTGGGCGGTTTCTTGACGTAGTTGGGTTAAAATTTCTGGTTCACGTACAGAAACAGAAAGTAAATAATCATACAGGTTTTGTTCTAAGCCTATAGTTTGTTTTGCCATTACTGTGATGCTAAATTTATTGAACTAATATATCTGTATCTCAGTATTTTTTATTAGACATCTCCAGAAAAGAAATTATGGAACCTATTTATGGGGGCAGGGCGAAGCTTATGGGATATCTAGATGTCTGATTTTTCCGTTAAATTATCGCCCATAAGCTTCGCCCCTACAACTTATGACAAATTAATACATTCTATTGTGGAGATTTCTATTTAACTTAACATATTTTTTCCTTATCACAATTATAAATGCGAATTTTACAGTTTTTGAATCAGGATAAGAGCAGGATTATGTTGAGAGATGTTGCGAGAAAAGAGAAAGCTGGAATTTTTTAACTAATTTGCCACTAGAATGAATAAACTAACTGAAAATGTTCTCCAGAAACATTATTAAGTAACCAGCATTAAGTAACCAGCTTGTATTCAAGGGGGTAAGATGAGTCGTCCAATCATTCTTGGTATTGTTGGTGATAGCGCAGCAGGAAAGACTACGCTAACTAGGGGTATTGCTCAGGTACTTGGACCGGAGAATGTTACACTCATCTGTACCGATGATTACCACCGTTATGATCGTCAACAACGGGCGGAAATCGGTATTACAGCCTTGCATCCTGACTGTAATTACTTAGATATTATGCAGCAGCATTTATCGCTGCTACGGACAGGTCAAACAATTCTAAAGCCTGTTTATAGCCACAAAACGGGTCAATTTGAGCCTCCACAGTACATTAAACCGAATAAGTTTGTCATTATTGAAGGTTTACTGGGTTACTCTACCCGTGCTGCTCGTGATGCTTATGATGTTAAGGTTTATCTTGCTCCTCCTGAATCACTACGGGCAAAATGGAAGGTTAAACGGGATACCGAAAAACGCGGTTATAGTGAAGAACAAGTATTAGCAGAGTTAGAAAAGCGGGAACCTGACTCAGAAGCGTTTATTCGTCCCCAACGTCAATGGTCTGATATTGTGGTGAGTTTCTATCCTCCCAATGAAAATGAGGATGAAAGCAATGGACATTTAAATGTACGTTTGGTATTGCGTCCAACTATTCCCCATCCTGATTTTACTCAGATTATTCACCCAGATAATGATGATTCTGAATCAGCGGTGCGTTTGGGACTAGGTAGGGATATGGGTAAACCGGTGGATGTGTTGGAAGTTGATGGACACGCTACCTTGGAACAGGTGAATAAGATAGAGCATATCATGTGTAATGATCTGCCTTATTTAAAGAATATTTGCGATCGCGAAATCAATCCTGAACTTGGTAAAATCGCTGGCACAACAGGGGAAACATTGCAAAGTTACCCCCTAGCTTTGACACAGTTGATTATTACCTATCATATGCTCAAAGCAACGCAGATTCATCAGTAAATAGGACTGCTGATTGGTGACTGGTGGTTAGCAGACTAGGCAGACATGATAAGTATTAAACTTAATCATAAAATTCGTAACTACCACCTGCCAATTTACAAATATTGATATCATATTTTTCCACTACATCACCATCAGCAAATTTGGCTAGAAAGTCATAGATACAAGTTGTGCGCTCGTCATTGAAATTAATTTCTATCACCTTTCCAGATCGTAAAACATCATCACCTAAAATATCGTTTTCCCAATTTTTAACCCCACTAGGAGAAGCGTAAAATTCTGTCATATTTGCCCTTGTTTTATTTTCTAACAGAATGGTAATGTCTTCAGCCAAAACTTTTGATGTATTTGCTAATACACTGGGAATAACCAAAGCGGTGACGGCAACACTGGTCAAAAAGGTTTTCAGTTGCATGGTGACAACTCTTTAATTTAAAAAAAAGGATACTTTAAAAGTATGTGTTACAAAATAGCTACTTGTCAAATAAGGATATCTTATATCCAGCAAGTCCTACTTACCAAAATTCCCGGCTATTTAGTCATAAACCACCCCAAAAACCCCAAAACCAACAACAAAGGCATCAACCAATCACCCCAACGCACGTATAAAGTCTGAGTTTTCCGAGTATAAATAGTTTCAGCGTGAGTTTCATAAATATTATACCCTGATTTCCACAAAGTTCTCCCATGCGGATCGACAAAAGCAGAATAACCGGTATTTGTTGCCCTCACAGCCCATCGATCAGTTTCAATTGCTCGCATGATATCCTGGGCATGATGTTGATCTGCCATTGCTGCCGTATAATGGGCATCATTAGAAGAACTCAAAATAAATTCCCCACCATTAACAGCCTGATATCTAAAGATTTCCGAAAAAGCAGACTCATAACAAATACCCACAATAACCCGCCCCAAAGGAGTATCAAAAACTTGATTTTTTGCCCCATGTACTTGATGTTCATCCAAAGGAGATAACCGTTGAACTAACGCCCCAATAACTTCTTCAAAAGGAACAAATTCCCCCAAAGGTACAAGCTTTGACTTATCATATCTACTAGTAACTTCCCCTTTACCATTTACCCCAAATAAACTATTAGTATAACTTCTCCCCCTTTGCCCAAAACCACCGATCCAAACTACAACCCCTTTATCCTTCACCGCATCTAACAAAGCAGTATTTTGAAAATTACGTTCATATAAAGGTAAAGCACCTTCAGGAGTTAACACCCCATCAACACCTTGATTTACTAATGTTAAATATCCATTAGTATAGTTTGTAATTGCTCGTCTAAATCCTTGAGGAAGCAACTTAATTTCATTAGGAATATTACCTTGAACAATACCTATTTTTAAACCTGAATTTTCACGATTATTCAAAGGTTGGGAATAAAGAACAAAGCCTAAAACATGGGAGATAATTAACAGTAAAACAGCACAAACCAAATAACCATTAAAAAACCCCTTCCTTAAACTCTTTTTCTCCTCTGCGTCTCTGCGTCTCTGCGTGCAAAAATAAATCCAAGACTCCGCAACCAACCCATTAACCGCCACAATAACCGCCGTTACCGTATTCGGTCCAGAAAATTGCCCCAAATGCAAAATTACCAAATTATGCGGTGACTGAGTGTAAGATAAAGAACTCCACCACAAAGATCCAGAACTCCACAAACTTTCCAAACCACACCATATAGCTGTACCAATTAACACCCTTAACCAAGACTGTTGCTTATCTAACCACACCATCAAAAACGCCCAAAGAGAGACTAACAAACCTCCCCACAGGCTAATAAATGACCAGCAAAAGATGGTAATAAATAAACTTGGCCACCAGGGTACACCTAACCATTTCATGGGGTGAATACCTGTGATCCATGATAGGGCTATTCCATGATAGGCGATCGCCCATAAAAAGGCACATAAAAAGGCAGGAGTATTTTTTTGTGTTGTGTATTTAACAACTATCACCCAAAGAGGTGCAAGGGCAACCCAAGCCAAAAACCAAGCACCGACAGGGGCGACTGTCACCCCCATCAATGCCCCACTAGTTAAAGCTACTAGGTAAAGAAGTAAGTATTTTAACTTCTGCCTTGTTCTTTTACTCAGAATCTTCAGCATCTCCAGCATCGGGGGGAACTACTGCTACTCCAGTAATGGCATCATCTTCATCGAGTTTCTGTACTCTTACCCCGGTTGCTGTCCGTGATTGTACAGAAATGGCGTTAACAGATTGGCGAATAATAATACCTCTGTTTGTCGCCATCATGATCTCTTCGTCGGGGTTGACTATTCGCAAGGTTGCTAGTTGATCCTTGGTTTTGCGGTTTTTGAATTTGGTGGCGGTGATACCTTGTCCAGCGCGGTTTTGTAGTCTAAATTGTCCTACGGGTACACGCTTTCCATAGCCTCCCATCGTGATGATTAATACCCAGGGTCCTGTGCTGTTTGGTGTTTCGGTGGTTTCTTCGCTATTTTCTGCGGTTTCTTCAATTTCGATGGTTTCTTCTTCTAGTTCCGCTTCTGTTTCTGTGTTTAAGGTGTCGAGAATGGCCGCAGGAAGAATATCCATTCCTACCAGTTCATCACCGGGTTTGAGTTTCATTGATTTTACCCCACGAGTTGCCCTTCCCAGAGGACGCAGTTGATCATGGGTACAACGGAAGTGTATGGCCATACCATGACGTGAACCGATGATGATACTATCTTCTACTTTGGCACGTCTCACCCAACGCAAATGATCGCCTTCTTCTAAGGATATGGCTATTAACCCGTTAGCGCGAATGTTGCTAAATGCTTCTAATGCGGTTTTTTTGATGTTACCGCCTTTGGTGAGCATGACTAAATATTCTTCGCTGCTAAATTCGTCTACAGGCACAATGGAAGTGATTTTTTCTTCTTTGGGTATGGGTAACATCTGGACGATGGGTGTACCCCGACTGGTGCGTGAACCTTCTGGTATTTGATAAGCTTTGAGGCTGTAAACTACGCCGCGATCGCTAAAAAATAAGACGCTATCATGATCACAGCAGGTTAAAAAATGCTCGATGGTATCATCTTCTTTGACTTTAGCACCGGCTTTTCCTCTGGTAGCCCGGTTTTGAGCTTCAAAGGTATTCACGGGCATCCGTTTGATGTAACCTTGTTGTGTCACCAAAATTAAAACTTTCTCGTTAGCGATCAAGTCTATATCATCTATTTCCCCTTCGGCATGGGTAATAGCTGTGCGTCGCGGTGTGGCAAACTGGGTTTTAATTTGGGTAACTTCGGTTTCGATAATTTCCAGTACCCTTTCCCGTCTATCCAGAATATCCCGCAAGTCTGCAATTTGTACTTGCAATTCTTCATGTTCTAAGCGAATTTTATCCGCTTCTAAGGCTGTTAACCGCCGCAATTGCATTTGCAAAATGGCATCAGCTTGCACTTCGGAAAGTCCATAATTGCTAATTAATTCACCTTTGGCTGAGGGTGCGTCGGGGGCGCTTCTAATCAGGTTGATAATTGCATCTAAATGAGAGAGGGCAATTAATAAACCTTGCAATAGATGATCTCTTTCCTCTGCTTTTCTCAGTTGGTAACGAGTACGTCTGTTAATGGTTTCAATGCGAAAATCTAAAAAGACGCTGAGGAAGTTTTTCAGGGTGAGTATTTGTGGTTCCCCGTTCACTAAAGCCAACATATTCGCGCCAAAGTTGGACTGAAGTGGGGTTTGTTTATAAAGATTATTTAAAACAACACGGGGATAGGCATCACGTTTTAATTCTATGACGATTCGCATCCCGTCGCGATCGCTTTCATCTCGGATATCTGCAATACCATCAATTTTCTTATCATTCACCAACTCGGCAATTTTTTCAATCAAGGCCGCTTTGTTGGTTTGGTAGGGTAACTCGGTAACAATTATTGCTTCTCTAGCTGGGCGGTTGCGTTGTTCAACGGTTTCAATAGTTGCCACACCCCGCATGGTAATTGAACCCCGTCCGCTGGTGTACGCTTCTTTAATGGCTGATGTTCCTAGAATTTGCGCCCCTGTGGGGAAGTCAGGACCGTGAACATACTGCATTAATTGAGTGTCGGTTATTTCTGGGTTGTGAATTAATGCCACTAACCCATCAATTAATTCTCCCAAATTATGCGGAGGAATGTTAGTAGCCATGCCTACCGCAATTCCCGAAGAACCATTAAGTAATAGTTGGGGAATACGGGAAGGTAATACTGTGGGTTCTTGTTGAGAACCATCAAAATTATCAATAAAGTCTACAGTTTCAGCTTCAATATCTTGCAATAAGGAATGACTAGTTAATGCTTGTAGACGACATTCTGTATAACGCATCGCCGCCGGTGGGTCATTGTCAATAGAACCAAAATTACCATGACCGTTGATTAAAGGCGATCGCATGGAAAAGTCCTGCGCCATCCGTACCAAAGCATCATATACCGCCGTGTCACCGTGGGGGTGATATTTACCCAAAACTTCCCCCACCACACGGGCGCACTTTCTAAACGGGCGATCGTGCAACAGCCCTAACTCGTGCATAGCATAGAGGATGCGACGATGCACAGGTTTTAGACCATCCCTAGCATCTGGTAGCGCCCGACCGACAATTACGCTCATAGCGTATTCCAGATAAGATTGTGACATCTCTTGTCGTAAATCCGTCGGGATAATCCTCTCCTGTGAGGTTGTCATAACCTGCAAAACTCCAAAAAACGTAGATTTTAGCCTTTGTACTTGACAAAATACAAAATTATGTCAAATTAATCTTGAAAAATTGTCATATTTTCCTACAATTCTAACATATATAGACCCCGTTTGTGGTAAAGACAGTCAAACAAAAAGATCATATCAGAGAAAAGTAAGAATTTAGGAGTCAGGAGTCAGGAGTCAGGAGTCAGGAGTCAGAATAATTATCAAATCATAAATTCACAAATTCAAGATTTTATTAAAAAAATGCAGCTAATAATTGAGGATTCAGAATTAAGAATTCAAGATTGAGGATTGAGGAATAAAATCAGTTTGATGTTTGATAGCCTACACCACGGTGACAGGTGACAGTTTCAAGAGTTGGATAGGAACGATTTTTTCTTTATGTAGGAATTACAGCTATTTTCAGGTAAATAAACCACATTTTGATTTAGGTTTCGCGTCAACAATGTAGGGGCGAAGCATTCGGATGATAGTCTTAGGTAAAAACCGATAATTAATTGTCCGAATGCTTCGCCCTTACTGTAGTCTAAAGACATGAAAACTGCTGTAAGTGCAGGGTTTTTCACTTGCCACCTCATAAAAGCTGGCACTTTTTGAAAGCACTTCGGCTTACTTCGACTTACTTCGACTGCGACCTTCGACACCGCCCTTCGACACCGCCCTTCGACACCGCCCTTCGACACCGCTCAGGACAGGCTCAGGACAGGCTCAGGACAGGCTCAGGACAGGCTCAGG
>NZ_JACJPT010000041.1:0-41546 GCF_014696195.1 Sphaerospermopsis sp. FACHB-1094
CCGGTATACCCTTCAAAACCCTTGCACTAATTTCTGTGTTTATCAGCCTCTAACCTTTGATATATCAAGGTTTTAGGTTTATTCAGCAAACCCTAATTAGGCTTATTGAGTCGTTTTTAGGTGAAACATTCTGCTCTTTTTTCTCGTTTCTCGTTCTCATACTCTGTATTTCTCATTCCCAGTCGGAGACTGGGAACGAGAGAGCCAGACAAAGCTTTTGCGTGAGAATATGGTTCTACAGACTTTGGAAATATTTATCCAAAGCTTCGTGTACTAACTCTGTCATGGGTTTATTGAGTTTTTCTGCGGTTTCTTTGAGTTGGGAATAAACATCATCTCGTAAACTCACCCTATGACGTGATTTTCCGCTGCTGGTGGGTTCTCCCGGTGTATAAGTGGCTGAAAATTCACGGATAGCATCAAAACCAATGCGATCGCAAAAATCACCAAAGCTTTCTTTTCCTTTCCGTGATTTTTTAAAGAAGACAAAAATCGGCTCTAAAAAGCTTTCGATGTCGTTGTGGTGCAATTTTTCAATGATCGGTTGTGCTAACCGCGTTTGATCTGGTGAACCACCTAACCACACTTGATAAGATTCCGGCGCACTACCTACAAATCCTAATTCTGCCATATAAGGACGAGCGCAACCATTGGGGCAACCTGTCATCCTTACCACAAAGTGGTCTTTTTGTAAACCGACTTGATCCAATAAAGTCCGAATTCTTTCTAAAATACCAGGAATTGCTCTTTCTGACTCGGTAATAGCTAAACCACAGGTAGGTAAAGCGGGACAAGCCATAGCATAGCGGGTTAAAGCTGCAATTTGACTAGGATCAGCAATAATACCGCATTTATCTAAAATTTCTTGAATTGCTTCTTGATCTTCTGGTGCAATATCGTAGAAAATCAGGTTTTGATTTGGTGTGAGACGAATAGGTAGGTTAAACTGTGCAACAATTGTCCGCAAAGCGGTTTTGAGTTGAAAAGAACCTTCATCTTTTACCCGACCATTATCAATGGAAATACCTAAGAACAGTTTACCGTCCCCTTGTTCATTCCATCCCAGAAAATCTTGATATTTGAATTTGGGTAATTGTTTAAAAGGTTCGACAGCTTTACCAAAGTATTCTTCCACCTTGCTGCGGAATTTTTCCACACCCCAATCATTGATTAAATATTTTAATCTAGCGTGTCTTCTGTCGGTGCGATCGCCATAATCTCTTTGAGTGGCAACTATGGCTTTGACGATATCATAAACATCATCTTTTGCCACATAGCAAATGGGATCAGCTAGTCGCGCAAAGGTTTCTTCTTTATTGTGGGTTCTTCCTAAACCACCACCAGCAAAGACGTTAAAACCTTGGAGTTCCCCTTTTTTATTGGTCATTACTACCAATGTTAAATCTTGGGAATACAAATCTACAGAATTATCACCAGGTACAGTTACGCAAACTTTAAATTTGCGTGGCATATAATGAGTACCATAGATTGGTTCTACGGAATCATGAAAAATAGTCCCAGTGCCATTTTTTTGTCGTGCTGCTTTCACATCTGGGTGTTCTTCAGCACTAATGGCTTTTTCCCCATCCAACCAAATTTCATAATAAGCACCGGTTTGGGGTGAAAGCAAATCAGCGATATTTTGGGCATATTCCCAAGCATACTGATATTCTGAGCGATTTTTAAAGGGTGCAGGGGGAGCCATAACGTTACGGTTGATGTCACCACAAGCACCCAAAGTAGAACCGAGATTTTTTACAATAGTAGCGATCGCCGCTTTGAGATTCTTTTTCAAAATCCCATGTAGCTGAAAACCTTGGCGGGTAGTGGCTCTTAATGTATGATTACCATATTCATCCGCCAATTTATCTAAAGCCAAATATAGCTGCGGTGGTACCAACCCACCAGGATTTTTTGTCCGCAGCATCATTTGATAATCTTTTTCCTGTCCCTTAACACGATTATCACGGTTATCCTGTTGATAAGATCCGTGAAACTTCAGAATCTGTATAGCATCTTCACTAAAATGGGTTGTATCCTGAAGTATTTCAGTCGCTACAGGTTCACGCAAAAAATTACTATTTTCTTTGAGACCTTCAACTTTAGAAGGTTTACGGGTACTAACGGGAGAAGGCGCAGAGTTAATCATTACAGTAGTATGTTTGTCAATAATGCAGCAGTTAAAGAATAATTAAAAATTTAGCTACACTTTTTCTGCTGGTAGAACACCAAAAATCCGCTCGGAATTATGAATAATAACTTAATTTTAACACAGTTAAAAGCCGGCTTCATTAGTGATATCACACTTAACAAAACCAGCTATTTCAGTATTTTAGATGTAAATCAACAGTCAGGAGGCAGGAGTTCAGGAGTTCAGGAGTTAGAAGAATAAATAACTAATGTTTCTTTCCCAGTCCCCAGTCACCAGTCCCCAGTCCCCAATCACCAATCACCAACTTACTTAAAGCGATAACCGATACCACCATTAATGCTCACAGCAGAAGCATCACTACTTTGATAAGCACCGAGTCCTACTTTAGCGTTAGTGTAAACCAGGAAGTTTTTAGTAACTTCAGATTCGACTCCAGCACCGACAACTACAGAATCTTTATTACCCAAGGGAGTGGGTTTACCGTCATTTTCTACGAAAGAATAGCCACCAGTAACAAAGACATTGGTTTTATTAGCAATGGGTAAATCTACAGAAACTTCAGGGATGATAGCAGCTGTTTCATCACCCCAGAGGACGTTACCCCGTGCGGAAAAAGGAGTATTTCCCAATTTTAAACGACCTGTGACATTGCCGCCAAAGGTAGCATCATCGTTACCTTGTCCACCACTGGTAACACCAGCAGCTACACCAACACCAATATAACTAGCATCTGTGCCTTTTTGAGTTTCGGCAGCAGCTTTACCCACGGAAAGAAATGCAGGAGTAATTACTAAGGAAGATAAAGCAGAAATTGTCACTAAAGACTTGAGTAAGCGTTTCATAAGTTTTACCACAATTTAGAAGTTTTACTGTTAAATTCTAAGTCGAATCGGAAGTTGAAATGTTCCAGATGATTTGAAAATTTACTAAATTCATTGTTACTATTAATGCAAGATGTTGAACTTATCGGTATTTAGTAAACTTTTGCATCCTTGGTTATAGTTACACTGCCATCTTTGAGTATTCCAGGTGATCAGGTGACAGTTTACTAATCGTCACTGAGTAATATAAAATGATGATAAAAACTACAAAGGTATTATCGGGTTTGCTGGGTGTGTGTGTTGGTGATGCTTTGGGTGTACCGGTGGAGTTTACAAGTCGTGCAGAACGCCTAAAATCTCCGGTCACATCTATGTTAGGTTATGGTACGTGGCATCAACCACCAGGAACATGGTCTGATGACAGTTCTTTAACTTTGTGTTTGGCAGAATGTTTGTGTGATGGTTTTTCCCTAGATGCTATAGCTCGTTCCTTTTCCCGCTGGTACACAGAAGGTTATTGGGGCGCTCATGGTAAAGTTTTTGATATTGGTGGAACTACCAGACAAGCTATTATTAATTGGCAACAAGGAGCAACACCCCTAAAAGCAGGTGGTACTGGTGAAAATAGTAATGGCAATGGTTCTTTAATGCGAATTTTACCAATGGCTTATTTTGATCAAACCTGGAGTTTTCCAGAACTGATAAAAAGAGTCCATCAAGTTTCTTGCATTACTCATGGCCATCTGCGATCGCAAATGGCTTGTGGCATTTATATTAGTATTGCTGTAGAGCTATTGGCAGGAATAGAACCCAAAGCAGCTTATTTGCAAGGGTTGGACAAGATTCAATTACTCTATTCTAGTGGGGAATATGCCTTGGAAAAACCCCATTTTGATAGAGTTTTCAGTGGAAAAATTGCTGATATACCCATCAAAGAGATTAATTCTGGTGGTTATGTAATTGATACCCTAGAAGCATCTTTATGGTGTTTTTTAAATAGCTCATCCTACGCCCAAGCTGTACTTCAAGCCGTTAACTTAGGCGGAGATACGGATACTACTGCTGCGGTGACAGGTGGGTTAGCGGGAATTTATTATGGCGTGGAAGGTATTCCTTCAGAATGGCTGGATCAAATTGCTCGGAAACAAGACATTATAGACTTGAGCAGTCGTTTGTCATTATTTATAGGGAATAGGGAATAGGTAGGGTTTGCTGAATAAACCTAAAACCTTGATATATCAAAGGTTAGAGGCTGATAAACACAGAAATTAGTGCAAGGGTTTTGAAGGGTATACCGGAAAAAGTGTGCATTTTTTGGGATTTCAAGAGATGGCAAAGAAATTTTCCAATCTCCTCCTGACTCCTGACTCCTGACTCCTGACTCCTATGCCCTCACGGAAAGACTTTCTCAGCAACCCCTAGGTAATAAATGAACTCCTGATTTCTGACTCCTGACTCCTGTAAGGGCGAAGCATTCGGGCGAACAATTATTAATTTTTCTCCAAAGCTATTTTCCGAATGCTTCGCCCCTACTTTGCCCTTACGACTTCTGACTGCTGACTGCTATACATAACGAAAAGACTATTCTATTTTTACCTGTTCATTGATCCATTGTTGGTAGTCAGTACCAGCAAGGAGAATAGGTAGAGCGATAATTTCTGGCAGTTGATAGGAATGAATTTCTCTGATTTTGGCTGCTAATGTAGAGAATAACGCCAAATTAGTCTTAATCATTAACTGCCATTCATTCTTTTTGTGAATTTCTCCTTGCCATCGGTAAATAGAGTAGACGGGTGACAAACTGACAGCAGCTGCGAGTTTAGCTTCGATCACAGTTTGAGCGATCGCCTTAGCTTCCTCTTCAGTGGCAGTTGTCACCATAACTACACCATAACCAGTTGGTTGCTGCAACATTGCTAAACCAGAGACAGAGAGTAGACTTGACCATCAATTAACAAGCGAGTGATACCTTTGGCTTGGAGATGGTTACTAGCCTTATGCAGCATTCTACTGTCAGGAACTTTAATCACGCGATCGCGTTTGGTAGAAAAGCGTTTGGCCACGCGATGATTATCAAACACTGGCAGAGTTTTCTGCTGGGTTTCAATAGTAGGAATAGCTCCCAAGTCCCCAAAATCCTTGAGTGGTCTAGTAATTAATTCCGCAGAGCGATCAATTACCAGATAACAAGTTTTCGGCAAAGATGCCACCGACAAGGGTAAAACTTGAACTGCTCCTTCTCCTGGTCTACGTCTGGTAACTAGAGGTGTAGGTTCTTCAAAATCTTCGTCTTCAAAATCCTCCTCATCTTCAAACAAATCATCGTCTAAATCATCCAAATCATCAGACTCATCCAGTAAATCATCATCGAACATATTGCTGATGACGTTTTCTTCTGGCTCCTCATCCTCTAGTATGGTTCTGGGGATGCTGGGTATTTCAGGTGGCCGATGTCGGACGATTTCTATTTCCCTAGCTACCGGCAATTCTGGTTTTTCCGTGGCAGAAGAGCGTGTTTTCACCCTTCTAATAGCCGGGATAGGAGGTGGAATTTGTTCAGACTTAGGAGCCTCTTTCACCTCTTTGATGACCGTTTTAGGTGGTTCAACCTTGGGCAACTCTAAGCTAGGTTGATCACTGCTTACAGGTGCTGTTTCGATTTTTGGTTGTTGACTCAACAGGGGTAACTGCTCGTAACTTACCTGCGCTCTGCCTTCAGGGGTTCTGGCAGCGCGTTTTAAAGAAACAAGATATTCGTAATCTTCTTCGGGTAAGGTACTTTTAAGCAGTCGGCTAATGGTTGAGTTACTTACTCCATAGCGTTCTGCCAAAGTCGAGGTAGTTTCGGCAGTTTCTCTATATAACTTGAGAATTTCTTGCTTGTCAGAATCTGTTAATTTTCTCACGGTAGACACCAAAATTTGTTAACTGCGTTTGCGTCCACTGGTACGCCGCTTGAGGCTCAATGATGCTTCGTATTCCAGAGCAGCGCCCATACCAAATAACACTCCACTAAACACCTAGAACACTTCTAGTATGTCTCCACTTTGATAATTTGGAAGATAGTTAGTGGCATATTTAAACCACATATCTGCAATGTAGAGCGAAAATGCTGCGGCTGCAATCATTCTCCATGACCGGGAAACTTTTCCTCCCCAAAACGCTAATAACATGATTGTAGCGATAATTAATAACAACACATCACTAATTACATAAAACCAATCTAAAATCAGTTTTATTTGCATCAAAATACCAATTGTTTGAGCGAATGGTGCTGCATTTTGCTGAGAAATGAACCAAGCCACAAAACTTCCTAATGCACCAACAGCAAACACAATTAACCATTGCCATTTTTCTAAGTTGATGCGTCGGGAGAACAAAGCTAGAGCCATACCTCCACCCAGGAAGATATAAGTCATGACAAAAAACACATCTGCTATAGACACATCCGGTTCTTCGCCTAAACCTATTTCTACATAGCCAAAAACTATCCCACCGATAAAATAAGCCAGCATACCTAAGCCGATAAACAGCCAAACCTTTCGGCTGCTGATAATTTGGGTACTTTGCCAGTTTCGCCAACAGAGAACAGCAGAACCCAAGTAAGCTGAAGCTTCAAAGATATTGGTTCCTAATAAATACCAAACTTCACGAATTTCTTCGCCGTTGGGACTACCAGGGATTTTGGCGCTGAACAACAAGAAGTATAACAGGGCTAACATTACCCAGCCAATACTAATCAAAATGATTCTTTGAGTCGTGAAAATGGTTTTTGCTTTGTAAGAATCGTCGTAGGATTTACTCATAGGTTTTCACTAGGTAAATGCACTGTACTACTATTTTTGACATAATTAAGGTCTTATGTAATTGAAATAGTATTAATTGCTCAATGTGATACCTGAAGTTGGGTAACACTGAAATCATTTGTGAGCCAATAATATTCATCCTACTGCCAAAGTTTACTCAGTGGAGATTGATTTAACCAACCGATAAATATTAATAGTTCTTCTTCTGGCATATCTTGTAGCCTATCCTCTAATTGATGAGCAAAGTTTATATCACCAAAATATGTTTTTCCTAGTCGGTGCAGTTCTTCCAGGAGAATAATTACATGAGTTTCTTGCCAAGGAGGCAGTTTGGGCATTTGTGAGGGTTCAACAGTTAGCAGAGCTTTGGTTGACTCTGGGGAAGATGCTTGGGGAAATTGTTTTTGCTGTAATATCCCTGTGATATCTTTTTCAAATAAACCTGCTTGTCGATTACCTAATAAATCTTCAATATCCATATAAACGGCTTGCAGGAGTAAAATACTCGCCAATGTCAAAATCTCAATATTGCTATGGCTACCTGTATCACTGTCTAGCTGTTCCAAGCGAATTTTGCCCCAGACGCTAAAGCGTTCGGGTTCTTCCAGCAAGACACAGGCTTTACCTCGATTGTCAGTCAGCGATCGCCACATCCTTTATGTCGACAACCTTTGACTAGCTTTAAAAACACTTATCAGGCGAAAGGTTGGCCCCTGATAATGGAGGATCGGCACCTTCTGATCCCGCGTTGGGTGCTGAACGTTAGATATTTCAACATCCTGGCGTTTAAGAATAAACATGGCACTAGCAACTAACTCCTCACAGGGGCTGTTTTGATTTGGGATTTGTCTTTCATTTGGGCAAAATGGCCTCAAGTATAATAATTTATATTATGGTGAAATAAAATTAGACGTTTGCCAAATACTTTACCAGATATCTGCCAAATATCTGTATGAGAGGATTAGCACTCAAGGTAAAGTTACCCCTTGACATCTGCTATATATCGTAAATACCTACTTGGTTTCGTTTTTTAGTTTACATCTACTGGTTCATGAGGTGATGGTTCGTCATAAAAATTGTTAAATATTTAATTCTATCTTGCTTTTTACTAGGAACAGCGTATATAATAATCAAGGATGGTTTGTTCAAAAGCCAGATACGAGTCTTGGGCGCGTAGCTCAGTGGATAGAGCAATTGCCTTCTAAGCAATCGGTCGCAGGTTCGAACCCTGCCGCGCTCGTTTTAATTCAATATCAACTCTCTTGCTTGTAACTATGAGCCAGAAGTCGTGGTTAATTATTCTTAATTGAACAAGGTATGTGCTGCACCATAGACATATAATTTTTCTTTATGCTTTAGCGAATAACATTTAATTAAGTATGAAGATGAATTAATTTTTTTAGAACCTAGTACCGCTTCGCGGAAGTTAAAAGTCAAAAATCAAAAATAATAGGTCGTAAGCTTTTTAGCGATTGAGAATGGTTGGTTTATTTACGCCGTGCTGTACTAGTATCCTTAATCATGCTAGGATAACGAGTTTGGTAATTTCAGTCACATAAAATCAAACTTAGTAAAAAAGGTAACTCTGAAATGTTGAAGAATGACAAGTGGATCATTGAGCAAGCAAAGAAAGGCATGATTGAACCATTTGAATTTAGCTTAGTTCGCACGGTAAAATTGGAAACTGGCACAGAAGTCCCAGCTTTGAGCTATGGTTTATCTTCTTATGGTTATGATATACGGTTGTCACCTAAAGAATTTTTAGTGTTTAGGCATATTCCTGGCACGGTTGTTAATCCTAAAAGATTTAATCCGAACAATTTAGAATCTGTACCTTTACAGCAGGATGAAGATGGAGATTTCTTTATAATTCCAGCGCATTCTTATGGGTTAGGAGTTGCGTTAGAAAAATTACAAATGCCTCCTAATGTAACTGCAATCTGTTTAGGCAAAAGCACTTACGCCCGTGTTGGACTAGTAGCTAATGTTACTCCGGCTGAGGCTTCTTGGAATGGCTCGCTTACTTTGGAATTTAGTAACTCATCAAGTGCTGATTGTAGAATTTATGCGAATGAAGGTATCGTTCAATTATTATTTTTAGAAGGAGAACCCTGTCAAACTACCTATGCAGATAGAGGAGGTAAATATCAAAATCAGCCGGAAAAAGTGACTTTAGCTAGAGTATAGTTATTGTTGATTATTGACACATAAAATATCAATTTCACCAAGTCACAAACGAGGGAAATGAGGCGATCGCATTCTGTGTCTATTAACCCAAGTTGCTAGTTAAGAATAGGAGTCAGGAGTCAGAAGTCAGAAGTCAGGAAAAAGAATGAATTATGATTGTGTTCCCTGCTTTATTGCTATCTACTTATCCTTGTTACTTCGATTTGAGAGCCTTTCTTGTATAACTAGCAACTTGTTTACAGTAGTTACAAATACCCAAAGGAAGGTATGGGGTGATCTTGAGTCAAAAATTGTGTAGCTAACTGTAATTACATAGGGGTTGCTGAGAAAGTCTTTCCGTGATGGCATAGGAGTCAGGAGTCAGGAGTCAGGAGGAGATTTGAAAATTTCTTTGCCATCTCTTGAAATCCCCAAAAATGCACACTTTTTCCGGTATACCCTTCAAAACCCTTGCACTAATTTCTGTGTTTATCAGCCTCTAACCTTTGATATATCAAGGTTTTAGGTTTATTCAGCAAACCCTACATAATCCAAATATGATACTATAGTGCATTAGCACTATAAATATAGCAGCTAGGTTAAAAATTGACAGAAATTGAGATAAAAACGAATTATAATTAGCCGATGGAAAATTATGATAACTCCATAAAAAGTCTAACTTTCATACAAAACTTATATATGTTTATATTGCCAACCTAAAGGAATTAGATAATCTTATGATAATCGGGAGAAATAAGGATTATGCTGGATAAACTCATCAAATATTTTGTCTATGCGACAAAAGGATATATCACAAAAACACAGCTAATTAAATTCTTGTATTTGGCTGATCTTTACACTGTCAAATGGACAGGAAATCAATTAACTGATTTAGATTGGTGCTATTATCGTCATGGACCTTGGAACGAGGAAATAGATAATGTTTTAAGGACAATGAATGGAAAAGAGATTATTCAAGAATCTCAAGGTAATACAATACTGATTAAACTTGGTACGGAATCAGGTAATGTTGATGATTTAGATTTACCTTTAAGTCTCAAGCTAATTCTTGATAACATTAGAAGAGAATGGGCAGGTGCAGGACAAGATAAAATAAATCAATTACTAGAGTATGTGTATAGCACTGCGCCAATGGTTGAAGCTCAAAAAAACCATCAACCAGAAGAAAAAGTAAAACTAAATCTGCAAGCAGAAAGAGCAAAATTAATCAGTGAATTAGGATCATAAAAGTGGCTGGACAAAAACCTAGACAGGGTTGGATTTATTGGATTAATCCTTACAGAGTATCTCTTCGTTGCAAACTGGGTCATGTTCATATTTATAATTTAGATGAACCAGGAGAAGTAGAATGTCAAACCTGTAAAGAGAATATTAATTCCAGTAGGGTTTTTAGAGGAACACATCCCTATATCATCTGGACAAGTGATCAATTTCAAGATGAATCTGGATATATAGCAACTTTTTCTGTGATTCCTCTAACTTCACAAACAACATTTAATGGTTTACCAACCACCTATCCAATTAATCGTACTGCTAGAAATGGTCTTGATAAAAATTCCTATGTCCTAGTTCATCAAATATGTACAGTTGATGCTAATTCTTTTAAAGATTCATCGGAAAATTGGTTAAATCGAATTGGACAATTAGATAAACCAGATAAGGAAGCTATAGAGGAACGATTAAAGTATTTTTTGAATATTCAAGATAATCCTAGTGAAGATTGGTTTGCTCAAAATGCGTCTCCCGAAATTGTTAAAAAAGTTTTTGATTATTTATCGGAAGAAGATAAAAGTTCAGTTATAGAAGAATTAATTAACAATTTAAACTCTTAATCAACAAGATATTTGAAACAAATCATTTAAGGGTTGCCAAAAATCTTTTCAATTAATTGATGAATTTTTTGGGAATTAATACTACCATAAGGACTGTCATTGGTATAATCGTCTTCACTTAATATTAAAACCCCATTTTTACCAACACCTTCTTCATAAAGAAATATATCATTTTTTCTATACCAATTTTTCTTTTCTTCCCACTTATGACTATATTCAGAATTGTTTAACATTCCAAGATGTTCCCAATAATAGGTTACTCCTCCTTCTTAACTTCATCTGCAAAGGGTGGGAGTTGTCTAGGATCTCCGACTAAAATTCCACGTTTGGCTTTTGAGATAGGAACAAGAGCTTCTGTTACTGTTGCTTTTGAGGCTTCATCTATAATGCACAAATCAAAATCAACATCTTTATATTCTTTTCTAGCGATTCCAATACAAGTTGCAGTCATCCAGAATAATTTGACGAACCTCTTGTAAAGAATTTACTTGCAGAATATGTTGAGCTTTCTGTGACCAATCTTTATTGGCAAAATCAACATAACAAGTTTCTTTCTTGCGTGTATCTGGAGTTTCTTTTTGCTTCTGAGCAACTTTCAAATCTGCCAAAAGGATTTCCGCCGTATCTGGTCTATCTTCTGGATTAAAAGAAACACATCTTTCAATAATTTCTTTTATTTCTTCTGGAACTTGAAGTTGATTAAGAGATTTAGAAATATCATCATAATCTGCTAATTCTACATCTGTTAGGCAATAAAGAACTAATACTCCGAAACTATAAACATCTCTCTTATAGTCATATATTCCCCCTGTATGTTCATTGGGTTTAGGTGTATAAGGTTCACATCTTCCAGATGCTAAAACAGTACGACTAGGTTCGAGATATTTCTTAAACTTAGATATGCCAAAGTCAGCAAGTTTAATTTTGCTATGACTACTAATGAGAATATTACTAGGTTTAATATCACGGTGAACAATTTGGCGACGGTGAGCAAAATCCAGAGCTTCTAGTATAGGTAAAGCTATATCATGCCAAAAATCATCCCAACCTTTATCTTTATAAGAATTTTCTTGTAAATACTCAGATAAATTTTTTTCCATCCACTCAAGGACAAGAAACTCATGACCGGTTTCTTCATCTTTGCCATCATCAATAAGTTTAACAATATGGTCGTGTTCTAATTCATTCAGTGATTGTTTTTCACGTTTATATGATTCAGCTAAAATTTCTTGATCTAAATTACGATTTTCAAAAAACTTAAATGCCACTTCTTCGTCAGACTCTAGATCACGCGCTTTATAAACATTAGCCATTCCTCCTTTTTTGGCATCATCTTTTAACCAGTATCTTTCGTTAATTATACGACGAGGTTTAGACTGCGATTTACTTGTGTTTTTTCGTTGCATAGATTCTCTAAATCCTTACTTAATTAATTTTTGATTCAATTTTTGATAAATAACATCTAACCACACTGGAATAACAGCCTTACCTTGATCAAGGTGTGCGATCGCTATTTTACTGTCGAATTATAATATAGAACGTGAACAATAACAATTTTACAAAGTCTAAAATTACTGCGAAATAATTATACCTTGCTATAGTTAATCATTAATCAGATCCCCGACTTCTTCAAGAAGTCGGGGATCTATCCATCTTTGATTTTAAGGTGCTAATCTGCCTTTACCCAAGCGAGATTTTTTGTACCATTCAGCTATTGCAGGAATCCATTCTTCAAAATGAGGCCACATTAATTCACATAACTTTTGAATTTCTAGTTGAGCATCTTTCTTATTTCTTAAGTCAGCAAAATGTAAGAAAGACCTGACATTAAAACTCACAACAAAATGCTGACGATAATCAAAAGGCATTTTACCTCTGATATGTTCCTCAGACATTCCTGCTTCAAAGTCAATTTTGTATTGTTTGGCAGCTTCTAAACACCATTGTAAGTCTGCTGCTCTTTTTTCTGGTGAATAATAATATTTTTTACCTTGTCTATCTGTGTAATAGCCCACAGGACGTAAGTAGAAAACATCTTCTATGTCTTTTTTACCTTCTACCACTTCAATAAACTGGTTGCCAGTATACCGAAAAGATTGCACATCAAATGATATACCTACCCTGTGTGTGCGTGCTTGCTGCATGACGCTATGAGGAAAGTAACCACAGTTAAACATTATTTGCGGATGTTCTAATGGTCCGTAATGTCCTCTTTCTCCTGCTAGGAGTTGCTTGACGATAATTTCACCACATTTGGACTCGGTAGGCCATTTGTCTCGCTGATCATATACAAACCCGTCTGTATAGTCTTGGTGCATCGCAGCATAAATGACTTGTTGGGGGTTTGGTGTTTTGGCAATAACTTCTACTCTAAATTTATCCATAACTACTCAAAATTAAGGTTTTTAATAAAGATAGCAATTAACCAGTTAGCAAGTTGATTGATGAGAAGGTAGAGAAATCAAACTCTCTGGATGATCATACATATATCCCAGATATTCAGATACTTTACAAAAATTAATTTATCTGTTACAGTTCTTAATATAGAGAAAAGTTAAGGAGATAACATAATGGCTACAAACGGTTCTATGATTGACGATCAAGGCAAAATGAATAACTTTGCAGTTGAACCTAAAGTATATGTAGACGAACAAGGCGATCGCACAGGTTTTACACCTTATGCAGAATTACTCAATGGTCGTTTAGCTATGATTGGTTTCATTTCTCTGATAGCCTTAGAAGTATTCACAGGACACGGTGTTATCGGAATTTTAAAAAGCCTGTAGAAAATAATTAAAATCTGCTTACATAACAGCTTACATAACAATTGATAAACTAGAGAGACGGGAAAATTCTCGTCTTTTTAATTTGGGAATGTGGGCAAAAAATTTATGGTATGTTGTTAGCATTAAGCAAAGGGGAATCTATGGTTTTAACTGCTTCAACAATGTTACCTCTAGGTACTAAAGCACCAGAATTTCATCTACCAGAAGTAGTATCTGGAGAAAATATTTCACTAGCTAATTTTGCAGATAAAAAAGCATTATTAGTGATGTTTATTTGTCGGCATTGTCCATTTGTGAAGCATATCCAACAAGAATTAGCCAATTTAGGAAAAGATTACTTGAATAGTAATTTGGGAATAGTTGCTATTAGTGCTAACGATGCTCAAAACTACCCAAATGATGCACCTGAATCCTTAAAAGAAATGTCCACAGAGTTGGGATTTAAATTTCCCTTTTGCTACGACGAAACCCAGGAAACAGCACAAGCTTACACAGCAGCTTGTACACCTGATTTTTTCCTATTTGATCAAGAAAGAAAATTAGTTTATCGCGGACAATTAGATGATAGCCGTCCTAGTAATAATAAACCAGTAACAGGTGCAGATTTACGCGCAGCAATTGAAGCCGTTTTAGTTGATCAAGCTGTCACCAGTGAACAAATTCCTAGTGTGGGTTGCAATATTAAATGGAAACCAGGGAACGAACCTAATTACTTTGGTTAAGAAAATTTTAATCATCTCCAGATTATTCACACATTCTGATTTCTGAACAGGTGGGAATTTCCCGCCTGACTCCTGAATTATTAACCCTAAAAATCCACAAATAATAACTAACCTATGAGGGGTGAAATTCTATTTTTCTACCATTGATTGGTTGTACTGGACGAGCATTTACTTGATAGAATTTTTGGAAAGCTGCAATTTGTTCTTCAGAAACTTGAGTTGTTTCTGTTAGTATATTCCATTTGACATTTTCGCTGCATGGTGGTGTAGTTAGTGAACCGATATAACTGAAAAAATCTTTATTTTTAGGTAGTAAATTGGCAGCGTTAATCGTATAATTTTCAATGTCATTGATTTTTCCCACTGCGGGAATATGCTGCCAAATCTGATCAATTAAGGGATTAGCTGAACCTTGATTCATCATCACTCCCACAACTGCTAATTGGTTTTTAACATTGCGGTGTACCAAGTGCATTTCCAGAGCAGATGCTTTATTATTAATAGTATGTTCGCTAGGTGTATGAAAATGAAACTGGATGAGTTCATATTCCTCATCGTTAATTTTCATAGTGCTACCTGGGTTGTAATTGATTTGGACAGTATGACCATTATTAACAACTAATAAAGGTGTGGGTTGATAGTTAAACTCTATTTTAATAGGAGTTCCTTCTACTGCATGATTTATATTGATGGGAGATTGATTTTTCCCTAGTTCACAAAGCGCAAACTCAGAACTGATTTCTCCCCAATGAGTAGGATTTGCTGCACCTGCATAACTCCAGTCTGGTGTATTTTCCTCAGCTATGACTGGTGTAGGAAATACAGCCATTAATCCTATTAAAAATACTACAATTACTATAATATTTACAAACAAAAGGTTTTTTATTTTCCAGCTTAGTTTCATTCTACTAAAATCTATACCTCAACAAAATATAATTCAAAATGCAAAGGATCACAATTCAAATTTCCCAAATTCAAGAGACAAAAATTTTATTAACACCCCAACAACAACATTATTTATTGCGAGTTTTGCGATTACAAGATGGAGATAAATTTATCGCAATGGATGGTATGGGTAAATGGTGGTTAACCCATTTAAAAGGAGAAACAGGAGAGATTTTAGAATTACTGGAAGTGAAAACAGAGTTACCTGTATCTATAACTTTGATGGTAGCTTTACCAAAAGGAAATGGTTTTGATGATGTTGTCCGTTGTTGTACTGAGTTAGGTGTAACTTGTATTGTACCAGTTTTGAGCGATCGCACCCTCATCAACCCCAGTCCCCAAAAATTAGAACGTTGGCGACGCATAGCTGCTGAAGCAGCGGAACAGTCAGAGCGTGCTTTTGTCCCTACCATTTTAGAACCTGTAGCTTTTAGCACCGCTGTAAATGCAAGTGCAGCAAATCAGCGTTATAAGCGTTATATTTGTGAAGCGCGGGGAAATTATCCACATTTAACAAAAGTGCTAAATAACCTCTCTGGTGAAATTGTAGGTGAAAATATAGGTGAAAATATAGGTGAAAATATAGGTGAAAATATAGGTGAAATTGTCATTGCCACAGGACCAGAAGGAGGATGGACAGATAAGGAAATTGAAATGGCTATAAAAGCAAAATTTCAGCCTGTTTCCCTGGGTTGTCGTATTCTCCGCGCTGTCACTGCCCCAATTGTAGCATTATCCTTGATTACGGCTGCTTGTGAGGCATAAACCGCAATACTTTGTGATAATTATTCAGAAGTGAATGTAATTTGCCGAATGTGGGTATAAATGATATATCTCACGCACCAAGATAAAGATAGCGCTGTTTGTGTCTTTACTTCTAGAACACCGATTCATTAATCGTCAGGGCGAAGCATTCGGGTGATAACCTATCGCTAAAACCATTGATATTCTGTCCGAATGCTTCGCCCCTACAAGGTAAAAACAGATTACCTAGCATTACTGAATCGACGCTCTAGGCGTGAGAAATTCATTTAAGTTTATATAAAGTCATGTTGGAAGAAGTTATCGCCGCCTTTGAACGTAAAGACTATCAAACCGCCGTTACATTAATTAAATCATATTCAATTATTTAGGAGGGAAAATACTAATTGGGATGCAGCTTTTCAGTTGTACAGTGGCATTGTGTTTCTGAAAAACTGGTCAAGTAATTGATAAATCGGTAAGTTGGAGATTTTGGATTAAAGGTAGGATTTGTCTTTGTGTTTGTAGTAAGGGCTTCAGCCCTGATTTTGAGGACTAAAGTCCTCACTACGAGCAATATATTCTATATTAAACAAGTTAATTAATCCAAAATCCAAAATCCAAAATCCAAAATCCAAAATCCAAAATCCAAAATTGATTTATCCAGGTACTTTCACTTGACCTGCCATATCCAGAAAACTACTCATGTTCGCACCTGGACGACGACGACCACCAGAAGATGGAGTAATTAAATATTTAGTTGCAAAATTTGTTTCAGTTGCTACTGCGGGTTTTGCGGGTTCTGCTTTTGCTGCTTGAGCGGGTTCTGCTTTGGGGGTTGGTGCTTGAGCGGGTTCTGCTTTTACTACTGCTGCTGGTGCTACGGGTGCTGCTGCTGGTGTAGTTTCTCCAACTTCTTCTTTTAGTTCCAAGTAGTATTCATCTTTTTTGCCAAATAACCCACCGATGAAGCCAAGAATACCACCGATTAAATTTTTGATAAATCCAAACATGACAATTTCTCCTGTTTTTAAATTTTTGTCATATCACCATAATTGTAAATTATTTCAAAATAATTTTACATTTTGTTGCCATAATCATTGCGGTAATAAGCAGTAATAACTTTAGGGATTTTTACTAAATCGCCTTGTAGTCATTCTATAGGCCAATTGTTATGACTTCATTACAACTATTAGCGACTGATGAAGACCAGCGAAATCATTATTAAATCTTACCGTATCTATAAGCAAGATTCTGAGATATTCCTTAACAAAATTTAACAACATTGGTTAATTGCAAAAACTGTCATAGCCTCTGGGTTGATAGCTCTGATACTTGGTTATATTTTCTACAGAAATAACTCAAATCAGGGTTTGCTGAATAAACCTAAAACCTTGATATATCAAAGGTTAGAGGCTGATAAACACAGAAATTAGTGCAAGGGTTTTGAAGGGTATACCGGAAAAAGTGTGCATTTTTGGGGATTTCAAGAGATGGCAAAGAAATTTTCAAATCTCCTCCTGACTCCTGACTCCTGACTCCTGACTCCTATGCCCTCACGGAAAGACTTTCTCAGCAACCCCAAATTAGATTTGATGAATACTGACAATTTTTTACAAACCTATTTCAAAAGTATTACTATGAATGATAAAGCAAACAAGCGTAATCCTGTTTTATTGGTACACGGAATTAATGATACTGGGGCGGTTTTCAACAAAATGGCGCGTTACCTGGGAAAGCAAGGTATGGTAGTTTGTACACTTGATTTAATTCCTAATAACGGTTCTGAGCTTTTAGATAATTTAGCACAGCAAGTAGCAGATTATGTAAACATGAACTTTGCACCAGAACAACCATTAGATATAGTGGGTTTTAGTATGGGGGGAATAGTCAGCCGTTATTATATTCAAAGATTGGGAGGAATAGAAAAGGTAAAGAGGTTTATTACCATTTCCTCACCCCATCGGGGAACAAATATTGCATATTTAACTTGGTTAAAGGGTGCTTTACAAATGCAACCTAATAGTGATTTTTTAAATGATTTAAATTCTGATGTAGAAATGTTGAATAAGTTAAATTTTACATCTATTTGGACACCTTATGATTTAATGATTTTACCTGCGGAAAGTTCAAGAATATCTGTTGGTAAAGAAGTTATTTTACCCGTTGCCCTGCATCCTTGTATGTTAACAGATAAAAGGACTTTTAAAGTAGTAGCAGCAGCATTAGATGAACCAATTAATTATTAGTTATTAGTTATTAGTCATTAGTTATTAGTCATTGGGCATTGGGTTATTCATCCTCCCAGTCACCAGTCACCAGTCACCAGTCACCAAATTACCAATTACCTATCACCAATTTCTGTATAGTCAGAACTGCCAAAAATTGCTTCTGGATAACGATAGTATTTAAATTCCATTAAGTTATAAAAAGGATCTTCTAAAAAGAAAGTGTGATGTTCTAGAGGAGAACCAACAAAACGGTTTTTGGGTTCTTCTCGAAAATTCAGTTGTTTAATTTTGGCTGTTTCTAGTAATTGTTGCCAGTCTTTTTCTTGGGTGAAAATTAAACCGAAATGTCGGGGATAAATGCCTTTTTGGGGTGTTAAAGGTTCTTTAGTGATGTGGGCAACTAATTGATGTCCGTAAAGGTTGAGAATTAAAGCGTGGGGGTTTTCTCTTCCGGGGATGCAGCCTAAACCGTCGACATAAAAGGCTTTGGTTTGGGGGATGTTGGTGACAGGGAAGGCGAGGTGAAATATGATTTTGTTCATGGTGGGGGTTGAGTGCCAAATTATTTGACCACTTGACAAATTAATGTCCACAAAAATATTAACTCCTAAACCCTTACTGTGTAAGGGTTTTGTTATTTTAACCTATATTTAGCCCCTTCAACATTAATTGACAAAATAACTGTCCGAATTTAGATATTTGACAAATTAATTGTCCTATATTGAAAATCCCCATTTTTCCAACTTTTGCCAGACTTGACAAATTAATTGTCCTCCGATACAGTACAATACAACTATGTTTGTAAAAGACATATATGCTGGAAATACAAGATGATCAACCCAATGATAACGAGGTTTATCGAGTTCTACAACCTATTATCGAAGCACAAGAGCAAAAAGCCAATGTTAGAAGTCGTGGTTGGCGTGGTTCTAGATTATCACTGAAAACTCGTGACTAGGTTTTAAATTTATTCAACTGAAGATATACTATTAGTAGGCGTAGCAATTATTTTGAATAGTAAATGGTGACATCTAAAATCAATCGGATATGATTTTTCTGGAGGAACTATTCGCTGGTGATCCGAGGTTTTGTGATCACGATCTGGAAAATCTGGATGATCATTTAATGTACATGGTACTTTTTTTGCAATATTGGTAAAAGCTTTGTCAGGATCACCAGAAAAAAGATAACCCAGCATTCCTCCTTCATAAGAAAAGGGTGCATACAGGCAAGTTACAAAATTGTCATTTATCTCTTTTACATATTCACCAACTGCGCCATCTGTTTTCAAAACTTTAGCTTCTAAAGGCCATATAATCCTTCTATTAGCCCTAAGAATAAATGCAATGTCATACTCTTTTGGTTGTGCTGGTGCAACTTGACGAGTTTCCCTTTCATAAGAACCATGTTGAACATAATATGGCTCATCCCCTGTCATAACGCTGTGAATTTCTGGCTCAAGCAGTTGAGTAATATCTCTTTCAATATCATCTTCAGCTTGACTACAATCAATTTCTGAGAGTACCTCCTTTAGTAATAAATCATATCCTTTCCATACGAAAGTAAGTATATTGATTGATGCTGTTTCACACCAATCCTTAGAAATTGCCATGAATTCATCTGTCTCTGGCCATCTTAATTCTGAAATTGTCTGCCGTCTTCTAACCAAAATTTAACTCCTGTACTACTAATATTTTGTGTTTGAATTTAGTTCATTTGATATATATCTAATATCTAAGTCATAATATCTGCGGCTACTTCATCAGCATCTCTTAAAGCCATAGAGCGAGTCCAATAACGAATTTTGTCAGGTTTGATTAAATAAATAGTAGGAATTTTTACTCCATTCAATTCTACTGAATCATAAATTTTGGCAACACGCTGATAAAAGATGTCACCATTTTCTATACTTCCTGTTTTCAAATATGATTTATTTAATTTCTCCAATATTTCTATTAAATTAGGGGAGTCAATAGGTTCAATGTGTACACCATAACAATCAGGTCTATTCAGATAAATTGCGACTAAGCGAACAGGAAAAATATTGTTATTTTGTTCCTGAAAAATGGTGGCGCAAACTTGTTTATCTTGTCCAAATCCTGCTTTAAGAACTCGCAAGAAATACTCACAATATGCAGTAAGTTCAGGTTCAGTATTATTCTGAGATTGACTATTATCTACACGGTGAGTTATTTTGCGTCCTGGAGAAGCACCATCTCCTTTAAAGTCTGGTAGAGTGTAGTTGAATAAATCATTAATTAGCACCCATTCACTATCTTTGAATTCAAAAGCTTGTCGTATACGCTCATCTATATCATCAATTGTTTTTATGTTCTGCAAATCTCCTACTGATAATTCAGGTATTGGGACACGCAGTAAATCATTTACATTAACTTCTGGGATATAAGAGGCAAAACGACCACTAGAAAGTAGTAGATAATAGACAGCTAACTTACTATTGTATGCTAGACAAGCAGCATTCAATTGTGAAATATAACTTTCAGGAATATGTATGCTCACATAACTTTCAGAGCAAATAATTCCTTGATTTGTATTATCAGGACTAATTATTACTGAACGGAATCTACCACTTTTTTTCTGCCAACTGAGCTTTAAAATCATTTGTGGCAGTTGAAACGCAGATAGACTACTCAATCCTGTACCAGAGTCAATGTATGGATCATCATTTATAGGAAGTTTTTGAGCATTTAGGTAGATAAAACTTTGGTTAATAAATTTGGTTGATTTCAAAATTCGTTTATTTATTAGATTGTTTTCCAATTTTTTCCTATCACCTTTTGGCACACCTTGACGAGTTTTAGCAATACCATTAGATTTAAGTTTTTCAAGACTTGATTCTTGATTTAATCTTCTGACTAAGGATAAATCACGTCTCCCTCCCCACATTAAAGCTGTCCAAACTAATGGATTTGATATCGCCTCTTGGGGGTAAATTACATTAATATCGTATGGTTCAATTACTATATGATAGTCATCTTGATTAGGCATTACTGGCTTGGGACAAATGTATGTCAAAGGTTCACCATCAGGAGGTGTAATTGACATTGTGATAATACAAGCTGGAGAAATAGCATCTTTGAAAAGTCCAAAACGTAATGCAGATAAATTAACTATCTCTTCAATCTTGAACTCTGAAAAGAGAGTGTTACGGAAGCTCTTAGCAGGTTTATTTTGATTAAAAATCAAAGCCATTGCAGGTTGCATCATTGCTACTTGTCCACCAGGTTTGGTTAAAGCAGCAGCTTTTGGTAAAAAGAAAAGAGCAATATTACCATAAGAGGTATTCCATTGGCGATTTTCTGGTCTATTCTTCCAAGAATCTATATATAGAGATTCTTTTATAGTATTTTTACCCCAAGGTGCATTACCTACGACTAAATCATATTTACCAGCATCCTGAACAGAACGAAAACCTTCTTTATCTTCTTGAAAAAAATCAGCAGCAATTAATTGACGTTCACGTAATCTAGGAAAGCGAAACTCATTCTCCCAATAATATTGAGGTTCAACTTTATCTAGCATGGTTAAATACAGACTAAAAGATGCCACTCTTACAGCTTGAGCATCTACATCAACACCAAATAAATTGTTTTGTAGTAAATTTTTTAAATCACTTGGTTGAATTATTTTTCGATGAGCTTTTTCCCATCTATAAATTAAACGTTGGAATGCTTTAACTATAAAAATTCCTGAACCACAAGCAGGATCAAGAATCTTCATATCCCATTCTTCACTATCCCAAGGTAAAACACCATCTAGTACAAAATCAACTATATGTTCTGGTGTGTAATGAACTCCTGTGCCAGATTCTTTACTGACAAATTCTTCATATATACTGCTAATAAAATCTAAAGGTATAACATCAAAATGATAGTATGGCCATAGGCTTACTTGTCCAGTTTTCATGTGTACATTACCACTGACAAAATAAGCAAGTATATTTAGGTGATCTTCTTTAACTTTTTGTTCTTCTGTTTGCCATTCAATTTCTCTTTCTTCTGGAGTATTTCCTTTACCTGGGAATAAATCACCATTAAACTTTCTATTAAGCCAACGAAAAAATTTATAAGTATCTCTATGATTTCTTAATATGCCAGCTAAATGAGAGTATTTAGCCGATAATTCTCCAATTTGATATAAATAATCTAGTAAATTTGTGTTTAAAGTGGGATTACCTTTAGATTCTTGACGATCAAAAAGGAATTGAATGAAAATAATTCTTGCTAATAAATCATGAATAGTATCATCATCAAGTTCATTTTGTTGAAGTCTTTCACGTACACTTTTTAGATTTTTCAATAACATTTGGTCAGCAGCTTGACTACGTTGAAATCGCTGACTATGTTCTTGGAAAAATTGACCGGATACTAGATCAGCCCAGTGTAAACGCAAAGTTTCAGCAGCTTGATCGGAAAGAGATAACTGATTAAATGACTCAATTTCCTGTTTAGAAACATTAACTACAGGCTTGATAATATCATCTTCTTTTGGAGGCTCTTCATAGCACGTCCAAATTCTTAATCGGTTAGGTTCTGTTGTAATGAGTGACGGTGTACGAGAAAAACTCCAAGCAAGTCTATAAGTTTTCTTTAATGTTTCCTCTGATACTTCTCCTGGAAAATCGCACACTAAAGCAATGGGTGTTTCTGTTGAATTCCCTTGAGAATTTGCCGCCAGCACTCCTATTAGCACACCATGACCATCTGAAAGTTTGCTGATAGTTCTACCTAATTTTTCTCTAGCGATTCGTGCATAAACACTTGGACCAGCACCAGATGGCTCCAAAATTTCTTTTGGAGTCGGCCAGTGAAGCTTTTGATGTGCTAGTTCAAGTAGTCCAGACTGTGACATTGTGTGATTTAAGCTGCATGAAAATAGAATTTTATATTTTAACCATTACATGGTCATGACATTGATTGATTCAAGAATACATTAGTATTGTTCATCAACACTAGCAAAGGGCAGATATAATTACAGTAAAATAAAAAACATGGACGTAACTGGATTCGAACCAGTGACCCCATCGATGTCAACGATGTACTCTAACCAACTGAGCTATACGTCCTTAACCAAAGCGATTATTATCATAGCATATATATTTTAAAGGTCAAGAGAAAAATGCCAATAATGGCACTCATTATTTTTTCGCCCTCGAACCTTCCACCACTTCCAACAAACTCCGCAACATCCAATAAGCAGAAGTTCCTCCCGGATCTTGATGTCCGATACTGCGATCGCCTAAATAACTTGCTCTGCCTTTCTTTGCTAACATCGGTATAGTATCCTTTAACCCTTGTTCCGCGGCAGTTACAGCCATCCGCAAAGCTTCCACACTACCCTTACCTTCATTTACAGCTTTTTCAAAAGAAGTCACAGCGGGATACAGCACATCTACCATAGTCTTATCTCCTAATTGCGCCTTACCTCGTTCAACAACTCCATTTAAGCCAGATTGGAGTAAATTCAACATATCTTTTTCAGTTAATTCTTGCTTACCCGCAGTTACAGCACTCGCTCTTAAAAACCACGTTCCATATAAAGGACCACTTGCACCCCCCACACTAGATATTAAAGTCATGCTGACAGTTTTCAAAATACTGCTGATGTCCTTCCCTTCAATACTCGGTAAGATAGTGCTGATCTTTTTAAAACCTCTATCCATATTGATACCATGATCAGCATCACCAATGGCTGCATCTAATTCCGTCAATTCTTCTTTATGTTTCTCAATAACAGAAGCAAATACATATAACCATTGAAAAATTTGCACCTGAGTAACCATTTCAAACTCCCCAGCGTAAACTTGCGGTTTTAACTGGTGCATCCCATAGCTGTAACATTTCCTCGTCTAACTTCAGCAGCGTGATGGAACAACCTTGCATTTCTAATGATGTCATGTAGGGTCCAATTAGATTACGCACTATTTCCAGTCCTTCCATCTGACAAAGTTCTGCTAGTTTGCGGTAGACAAGATAAAGTTCAGAAATCGGAGTCCCACCCATACTATTAACAAAAGCTAAGAGGCGATCGCCTTTTTGCAACGGTTTATTTAATAGTTCCACATCCTGCCATTCTTCCTTGGTTTCGTCCCATTCCCGCACCGTGCGACAATAGGCAGTATCATCAAAGAGCGATCGCCATAAAACTTCAGTAATTTCATCCCCTGACATCATAGAAACCCGTTCTCTTCCTGGTTCTCCATGAATGCCAATACCTAATTCTATCTCATCATCCCCCAAAGCAAAAGTTGGTGTACCCTTAGCAGGAACTGTACAAGAACTTAACGCTACCCCCACACTACGACCATGCAGATTTACTTTTTTACACAAATCAGCTATCTGCTGTAAATCATAGCTTTTTTCTGCCGCTGCACCACAAATTTTTTCTGCCAGTACCGTTGTTCCCACACCCCTTCTTCCTTGGGTATATAAACTATCCTTCACTGCCACATCATCATCAATAATAATATTTAATGTACGGATACCCTCACTTCTGGCTAACTCCGTAGCCATTTCAAAATTCATTACATCGCCACTGTAATTTTTCACAATATAAATAATACCCGCACCCCCATCAACCTGCTGTGCGGCGGCTAACATTTGATCAGGAGTGGGAGACGTGAAAACCTCTCCAGGACAAGCAGCATCAAGCATTCCCATCCCCACAAAACCCGCGTGCATTGGTTCATGTCCACTACCACCACCGGAAATAATTGCTACCTTACCCTTTACAGGTGCATCTGCTCGATAAACAAAAGTTGGCTCAAAATTTACCTTAATTAAACCAGTATGAGCAGCAGCCATACCTGCTAAACTTTCCCTAACAAATGCTTCTGGTTGATTAATCAGCTTTTTCATAATTTCTGTTGGCAAAGGTGCTAAGATTCAGGATAAACTTTTACAGCGCCAAATTTCAGCATTTTTGCTTAAAGAAGGGAACAGGGAACAGGGAACAGGGAACAGTTAGTCAACTAATTAACGATAAAATTTCGACATCAAAAGATTTTCAAATCTGTCACCTGTCACCTGTATTGAATTTCAAGAAACTATCAAAAGCGTACCAAGCTAAAACATACCAAGGGATTACTTCTAATTGTAAACCCTTAATGATTAACTGTCTTACTGCTAAAGTACCAAGTCCCAAGGGAAACAGAAAACGCAAATCTACAGAACCATTTGTAGCACGTTCAACTCGTTGGTTTAAATCAATCACTGCATGAGATATTCCCGATGCTGCTTCAGTTTGACCTTGGGTAATATCTGTAAAAATTATGCCTATATCTTTCAGTGTTTCCAAAATTTCTGATAAAGTACCAGTTTGATGATCATGATGAATCAAAATACTACCATGATGAATATTAGTTCTCACCTGACTAATGTGAGGTTGTGCTGTTAAAAAATTGGCGATATGTTGCATTTTCTCAACTTTACGGTTTTCCGGTGCAACTCTTAACCTGAGTCTTCCTGGAGTATCACTGACAATTTTTGTAGCAATGGGATTAAAGGATTTATTTAAATTTGCTTTATCTGTAATTTTTAACATATAGCATCCAACTTGATTTATAAATTTTTATCAGAGTCAGGGAATAGGGAACAGGTAGATGAGGAGGAAAATTTTAGATTTTAGATTTTAGATTTTAGATTAGAGTTTATCAATACAATTCAAAATCTTTGCATCCAAAATCTAAAAGAACAACTTCTGACTTCTGACTCCTGACTCCTGACTCCTGTACGGGCGTTCGCGAAGCGTGCTGGAAGCATCAGCATTCGGGCGAACAATTATTAATTTTTATCACAGGTTATTTTCCGAATGCTTCGCCCCTACGACTCCTGACTCCTGAATTCTTACTTCATAATTCAATTACGAATTACGAATTACGAATTACGAATTATTAGGAATTATGTTGATTTTCCGAAGCAGTTTCAAATGCTAGTGTGTGTTGTTCTTCTGCTATTTCTGCTCTAGCTTCAGCAACGATATCTTCCCAAGTTTCACCCAATTCAGCAAAAACTCCCTTGCTTTTTTGGTAAGCAACAATACCACCTTTAACTATTGATTTAACTATGGGTTTACCCACTCCAGCAACAACAGGAATGACCACAGGTGCAAGTAAAACAGCACCAATTCCGACGATAATTCCAGGAGCGCCGGCATCTTCTACAAAATCAGTAATTTTTGGCATATTCAATCAACCTCCTATAAATTAGAGAATCTTCAATAAGCCTTTTAATTTACTCTAATTTTAGTCATTATTTCCTCTTACTACTGGTAGAGGTTTTTTATAATTCAAACTCAACCTTATGTAGTAGGGCTTGTATTTGGCGTTGATTTCGGGGCATAATTTATCACAATCTTGGTAAAAATCAGAAAAATGACACGCTTTATCCATGACCAATTTTCCCAGCTATATCTAGATAGGACTTACGCAAGATGTGACTGAAAACCTTATTCTTGCGTAGGGGTAATTCATGAATTACCCCTACTTTCTTTCCCTTTTGCGTAAGTCCTGTAGATTTAGAAAATAGTTGTTGATAATTTGTTGATAATTTGTTGATAAAATTAAGGTAAATTATATCCCCGATTCTTCACAAAGATAAATCATTTATTGATTGTTTATAAGTATTCCACAATAGCACTTGTTGATACCGAGATCCACGACTTCTGCAATCAATTCACAATTTATTGACAAGCTCATAAAAGAAGTCGGGGATCTGATCACTCTATTCCTGAATGCTTACGATTTTTTCAAATAGAATATCGGGGATTTTTATTAAATTCATGGAAAATTATCAACTCTTCTCTGCTTTAACTATCCGTTGTTGATATTCAGTTTCAGTCATTAATTCTTCAGTAGATTCTACTCTGTCTAAAAATACCATACCTTCTAAATGATCATATTCATGTTGAAAAATTCTCGCCACAAAATCAGTTAATTCTTGTTGTTGTAAATTTCCATTTCTATCAGTATATTCAATTTCAATTGTTTGATATCTGGGAACTAAACCCCTAATTCCGGGAACACTTAAACAACCTTCCCAACCTTTGACAACCTCGGTTGAATGACTAATAATTTGCGGATTAATCATTGCTGTTGGTTGCATTTCTGGTGCATCTGGATATCTGGCATTTGGACGAGAAGCAACAATTAATAAACGTAGTGATTCAGCTACTTGAGGTGCAGCAATTCCCACACCATTAGCTTGAGCAACTGTAGCTATTAAATCATCAATTAATTTTTGAATTTTCTCATCTTGAATATTTTCCACCCAAGCTGCTTTTTCACGTAATTTAGGATTACCTAATTGAATAATTGATGATTTATCGGTCATTTTGCAAACTCCTGTAAAATAGAACTAAAAACTTGATTCTTGTGTAGGGGTAATTCATGAATTACCCCTACTCTTATTACTGTCAACTATTACCTATCACCTCTAATGGGTAAAGGTGCGGGTTTAACTATTAATTGAACAGTTGTTCCATTGCGTTCTACTTGAACCTGTAGAGGACTACCAACTTGACTATTTTCTACTAATTTTTGCACTTCTTCCACTTTAGTTACAGGTTGATTATTAATACTTTGAATTACATCCCCTGCTCTGAGTCCACCAATGGCTGCTGGTGATTCTGGAACAATTCTCACTAATAAAACTCCTTGTTCTGCAACTAAAACTTTATCCCCAAATCTAGTATTTATTCTTTCCTTAACTTCTGGTGTCAGCGCCACCATTTGTACACCCAAATAAGGATGATCTACCCTACCTTTGCTAATTAATTCTTGAGAAATTTTTTGCACGGTATTAATAGGAATTGCAAATCCTAAACCTTGAGCGCCTTGAATAATCGCTGTATTCATTCCTATGACTTCACCACGAGCATTTAGTAGTGGACCACCAGAGTTACCAGGATTAATTGCTGCATCTGTTTGTAAATAATCTACTCGTTTATCACTAGCACCAATATCACTACTAGAACGATCTGTAGCACTCAAAATTCCTGAAGTAACTGTATTATTTAAACCTAAAGGATTACCAATAGCAATTACCGCTTCACCTGGTTGTAATATATTAGAATTACCTAAAGCTATAGCTGGTAAATTATTAGCATCAATTTGAATGACTGCCACATCTGTAACTGGGTCTTCTCCTAATACTTTACCCTCAAAAGTTCGCCCATCTTTGAGTGTTACCGTAACTTCATCTGCTCCATCTACGACATGAGAATTAGTTAAAATTTGTCCAGAGGAATTAATAATAAATCCAGAACCACTACCCCTTTCTACTCTTTCCCTTGGCTGGGGTATTCTATCACCAAAAAATCTGCGGAAAAATGGATCGGAAAATTCTGCTGGTATTTGAGATGTGACTGTTTTAGCGGAATCAATGCGAACTACCGCACCACCTACTTTTTGTACTACTTTGACAACAAAATTAGGGTCGCCAGAAGATGCGATAATTGCAGGAGGCACAATTCCTACAGTTGTGTTTGTAGTCTTTTCTACTTGATTTGTCCCTGGTTGCGCTTCTAAGATTCTATTATTTAAGTTAGAGCAGCTACTAAGAAATAATGCGGACAACCCAGTGATTAACATCCAACCTCTGATTTTCCGTCTTCCGTGCTGGATCAAACCCTTAGTATCAATATCTTGGGAAGCTAGATGATAATGATTTGTCTTCATGATGTTATTTTTTCTCCGTGTTAGTCGCTAGGTGGTAGGATATTAGCTACCTGGGTTCAACCAGAATGGTTACAGTTTAAAGTTAAATAATAAGCATTCAGCCGTCAGTAAACAGCTATCAGCATTCATAAATAAATGATCAGCGTTGATAGACTAAATTACAGATTGCTTTTCGTATCAGTCTACTTGATTCAAAAAGCTAAAAACTCAGTCACCAACTTAGTTTTAGCTGATTTCTGACTGCTGATAGCTGAATGCGGACAATAATTGTTTGCTCATATCTTCTTCTATTGTGGCAATTAGCAGCAAAGGTAGTAGATGATGGAATTTACCCTAGACAATCTGTGGCATCAGGTGTTAGAGCGTTTACAGTTAGAGTTATCTCGTCCTACCTTTGAAACTTGGATTAAAACAGCTAGTGCAGTACAGCTAGAAAATAATTGCTTAGTTATATCTACGCCTAATTTATTTGCGAGAAACTGGTTGCAAAAGTATTACATCAATACTATTGCGCGTGTGGTGCAGGATATTTTAGGTTATCCTGTAGTAATTTACATTACTGCTGTTCAAGGTGATGAAGTTTCTGGGTTAAATCAACAAGATGTTAATTGGGAAGTTCCAGCAGCTAATACTATTCAATCAAATGTTCCCAAAAATCAACAAAAAAGTACAGAGTTAAATTCTAAGTACGTTTTTTCTAGATTTGTGGTTGGCGCTAATAATAGAATGGCTCATGCTGCTTCTTTAGCTGTGGCAGAATATCCCGGTAGGGAATTTAATCCTTTATTTTTATGCGGTGGTGTGGGCTTGGGAAAAACCCATTTAATGCAAGCTATTGGTAATTATCGTTGGGAAATTTATCCTGATTCTAAAATATTTTATGTTTCTACTGAGCAGTTTACTAATGATTTAATTACTGCAATTCGTAATGATAGTATGCAGAGTTTTCGGGAACATTACCGGGCTGCTGATATTTTATTAGTTGATGATATTCAATTCTTGGAAGGTAAGGAATATACTCAAGAGGAATTTTTTCATACTTTTAATACTTTACATGAGGCAGGAAAGCAAATTGTCATTGCTTCTGATCGTCCTCCTTATCAAATTCCGAGTTTACAAGAGCGTCTTTGTTCGCGGTTTTCTATGGGTTTAATTGCCGATATTCAACCGCCGGATTTAGAAACCCGCATGGCAATTTTACAGAAAAAAGCTGAATATGAAAATATTCGTTTACCTATAGATGTAGTTGAATATATTGCTTATAATTATACTTCTAATATTAGAGAATTGGAAGGGGCGTTAATTCGGGCTTTGGCTTATATTTCTATTTGGGGTTTACCTATGACGGTGGAAAGTATTACCCCTGTTTTAAGCACTTCTAGCCAAAAAACGGAAGCAACACCAGAAGTTATTTTAAATGTGGTGGCTGAGTTTTTTAATCTTTCTAGTGAAGATTTAAAAGGTAGTTCTCGCCGTCGGGAAATTAGCTGGGCTAGACAAATTGGAATGTATTTAATGCGTCAATATACAGGATTAAGTTTACCAAGAATTGGGGAGGAATTTGGCGGGAAAGACCATACAACGGTGATGTATAGTTGTGAAAAAATTACCCAACTTCAGGAAACTGATAAAAGTTTAATGCAAACCTTACGACAGTTGAGCGATCGCATTAATATGAATACTCGTTATCAAAAGTAGTAAGTAACTCAACCTTAAAAAACGTAATACCCAGATACCCGACTTGTTTAATAAGTCGGGTATCTATTCACTGTCACCTGTCACCTGTCACCTAATATTAAGCAAAGTATAAAAAATTGTTAAATTTAACTGCGATTGTGGAAAAAATATTACCTTTTGGGGAAAAAGTTGTGGAAAACTTAATAATTTTGTAAGAAAAATACATTAAGTATAATTACTTTGTGGAAAACTAAGCGAGTTTTTCCACAGCTTTTCCACAGAGGGAGAGCTTTTGAACAGTCCTATCTCCTCAGTCCAAAATTTGTTACCATTGTTTTTCGCTTGTTAAGTCCATATTGATAGCGGTTGTCAGTGTGATGAGAACAAACATATCTCCTCAAACTCAACCCTATTCCCCATTCCCTATTCCCTATTCCCTGCTCTATGAAATTAGTTTGTTCTCAAAGTGATCTCAGTACCAACCTTTCCCTAGTCAGTCGTGCAGTACCATCGAGACCAACTCATCCCATCCTTGCTAACGTACTCTTACAAGCAGATGAGGAAACTAACCAAGTCAGTTTAACAGCGTTTGATTTGAGTCTGGGTATCCGTACCAGTTTTAGCGCAGAAGTGATTGAAGGTGGGGCGATCGCTCTTCCTGCTAAACTACTTTTAGATATCACCTCTCGTTTACCAGAAGGGGAAATTTCCCTAGATGATGAGTCAGCAGACAACACCGGAGAAGGTATAGTAGTCACCCTCAAACCCAAAAGCGGTAAATATCAAGTCCGCGCTATGGGTGCAGAAGAATTTCCCGAATTACCTGTAATTGAAAGTTCGGAATCAATTCAACTCACCACCGCTGCATTAATTGAAGGTTTAAAAGGTTCTCTTTTTGCTACTAGCACCGACGAAACTAAGCAAGTGCTGACGGGCTTACATTTAACCGTTAAACAAGACACCCTAGAATTTGCAGCTACAGATGGACACCGTTTAGCAGTGTTGGAAACCGCTAACGAGCGTCCCTTAGAAGGTAGCGAACAGTTAGAAGTCACAGTACCAGCAAGAGCATTAAGAGAATTACAAAGGATGCTTGCCCATAGTTCTTCTGAAGAAGCTGTATCCTTATATTTAGATCAAGGTCAAATAGTCTTTGCTTGGCAAAATCAACGTTTAACTAGCCGCACTTTAGAAGGACAATATCCCGCCTATCGGCAATTAATTCCCCGGCAATTTGAACGCCAAGTAGTATTAGAACGCAAACAATTTATCAGCACTTTAGAAAGAATTGCGGTATTAGCTGACCAGAAAAATAATATTGTCAAAATCAGCATTGATAATGAAAATCAAGAAATTACATTATCTTGTGAAGCGCAAGACGTAGGCAGTGGTACAGAGTCAATGCCAGCGCAAATTTCTGGGGAAGATATAGACATTGCTTTTAATGTCAAATATCTCATGGAAGGTTTAAAAGAATTACCTTCTACAGAAATTCAAATGCACTTAAATCAAAGTTTAACACCGGTTATTTTTACTCCTTTAGGTGGGTTAAAAATGACTTATTTAGCTATGCCTGTACAATTGAGAAATTAATTGGGGACTGGGGACTGGGGACTGGGGAAAAAAATTTTAGATTTTAGATTTTAGATTTTAGATTGGAGTTAACAAAAACAATCCAAAATCCAAAATCCAAAATCCAAAATAAATAACTCCTGACTCCTGACTCCTGACTCCTGACTAATGACTAATGACTAATGACTATATGTTTAATAGGAATTTCAATCCAGAATTGTGTACCTACATCCAATTGAGAATCACATTTGAAAATTCCGCTGTGTTTTTCCACTACAATTTGATAACTAATTGATAAACCTAAACCTGTACCTTTTCCTATGGGTTTAGTGGTGAAAAATGGATCAAATATTCTTTGTCTGATAGTTTCTGGCATTCCTGGTCCACTATCTCTAATCTGAATGACTGCACTTTTTTCATTGTCATTCATTACTCCTACAGTGGTAGAAATAGTAATTTTTCCTGACTTGGGATTTTCTTTAGGACTTTCTGCTGTATGTTTTCTGTAAATTTCTAAAGCATCAATGGCATTACTCAAAACATTCATAAAGACTTGATTGAGTTGTCCGGCAAAACATTCTACCAATGGTAAATCACCATATTCTTTAATAATTTCAATACCAGGAGATTCAGGTCTGGCTTTTAAACGATGCTGCAAAATTAATAATGTGCTATCAATGCCTTCATGAATATTTACTTCTTTCATTTCTGCCTCATCAAGACGTGAAAAATTCCGCAAAGATAAGACAATTTGCCGGATTCTATCTACCCCTATTTTCATAGAAGATAAGGTTTTGGGTAAATCTTCTAGGAGAAATTCTAAATCTAGTTCTGCTGCTAGTTCTATAATTTCTTCGCAGGGTTCAGGATATTTCTGCTGATAGATATCTAGCATATTCAGCAAATCTTCAGCATATTCATTGATATGAATGAGATTTCCAGAAATAAAGTTAACTGGGTTATTAATTTCATGGGCAACACCAGCTACAAGTTGTCCTAAAGATGACATTTTTTCCGTTTGAATTAGTTGGGTTTGAGTGGCTTTTAATTCATGCAATGTTTGTGTAAGTTGATCCGCTTGCTGCTGAGTTTTTACTAATAATTCAGCTTGTTGAATAACTACTCCCAACTGTGAGGCTATTTGACTAATAAAATTAACTTCTGAAATTTTCCATTGCCGGGGACCAGTATGTTGATAGGTGCAAAGTAAACCCCAGAGTTGTTGTCTAATAAATATCGGAGCTAATACAAAAGCGTGAATTTGAAACTGCTCTAAAATATCGACATGACAGGGGGTAAATCCCATTTTATGGATATCATCTACTGCAAAGGTTTCATTGTTGCGGTATCTTCCACCTTGAGTATCTTGTAAGTAAGTATCATTCCAAATTGTATTAATTCCTAGTTTAGTTTCATTAAACCAGTTGGGATTAGTAGCTTCAAAGTCACCAACAAATTCTCCACCCCAATCTTCTGTAAATTTATAAACAGAAACTCTGTCTGCTTTGATTAATTTGCAAACTTCCTTAGTTGTAGTTTTAAATATAGTATCAGTATCCAGGGACTCCCGAATTTTATTGATGACTCCAAATACAGCTTGTTGTTGTTCTGCTGTTCTTTGCATTTGCAGTGTCCGTTTATGGACTTGTTTTTCTAAATTTTCATTGAACTTTTGCACCTGTTGATAAAGTTCATATTGTTGAATCGCTGAAGCAAAGTGTTTGCGAATTTCTCCAGCTAGTTCTATTTCTTCATTTGTCCATTTTTGCGCTTGTGCTTTTTTTGATTCTCTCCACAGTTCAAAGGACATCCGGGGATAAAGTTGTCTATTGTCTGGATCAAATTTCCCCGCCCACAGGGTTTCTGTTTCTATTTCATTACGAAAAATGCTTAAATATCCCACTAATTCTTGCCGATAGTGCAGGGGAATCATTAAAATACTGCGAATTTTTGTGGGTTTAAATGCTAGTTGAATAATTCTTAAATTAGAATCTTGGTAAATATCATTAATTGCCCAAATTTCATATTCTCCAGATTTATAATGTTCCTGCCAAACGCTATATTGTTCTAAAAATGGATATATATTTGGGTTGGGAATAACTGGTTGCTCTCCACATACATAAAGCTGGAGACAATTACTACCAGGAATTAAACATTCTCTTAAAGATTTAAATTGACTATGTTGTAAGTCAAAGGCATTATGTCTAATACATAATCTACCACCAATACCATTAAAGGCTGCAACTGTAGCTTCTAAAGCTGGTTGTAAAACTATTGTTGGTAGTGAATGCAGTAGTGTAGCAATACGATTAATAATAGCTTCTCTTTCTGCTTTGGCACGGGCTTGGGTGAGAAGATTACTTTGAGCGATCGCAACAGATAATTGCTCAACTACCATCTGTATTGCATCTAGTTCATATTCTGCTACTTCACGTGCTTGAGAATGATGAGATGTTAATAATCCCCACAGTTGATTTTGATAAATAATTGGTGCTACTACTGAAGATTTTACCCCCATAGCTGTCAAATATTCTATATGACATGGATCTACAGGACGGTAAAGAAGATCCTCAGAAATAATTTCTCCTGTTTCTAGGTTACGCACAGGACTTTGGCCAATTTCTTTTGAGTCTACATTGACTACAGAACGCACCCGCGACTTAATAAATAATTCCCGTGCATGAGGAGGAATATCATCAGCAGGAAAATTCAACCCCAACAATGACGGTAAACGATTTTCATAAATAGATTCAGCAATAACCTCACCACTACCATCATCATGAAATTGATAAATCATTACTCGGTCAGTTCCCAACAAAGAACGCACCTCGGCTGTGGTTGCTGTAATAATGTCTTCTAGTTCCAAGGACTGACGGATACGATTTGTAATCCTACGCAGTAACGTTTCTTGAGCCATGCCTGTTCGCAGGTCTAGTGGAGGGACGGAAACCATTTTTTATACAACCATTCATACATTAATTATAGTCTATTCTTATTTTTAATTAAATTTAAATTGTTTTTTGATAACTTTGTCTTCCGTGGGAGTACGGTCAAGGTATGGGCTTAACGATTATTCATTTTTTGCTGAACTTCCGCAGAATTATCGTTAAGGAATAGGTGACAGGTTACTGGTGACAGGTTACAGGTGACAGGTGACAGGTGACAGGTGACAGGTGACTGGTGACTGGTAACTGGGTAATCAATTTTATGTTTCCCGATCAACTATCAACTATCAACTATCAACTATCAACTATCAACTATCTCCTAAACTCTCACACCGTCAGCAAAGCGGATTTTCAGATAATCATTATCCATTTTTGCCCCTGCTGGTTGCAATGCGGCTAAAGCCTGGGGTAAAACTAAGTTACGGCGATGATTACCAATGGTAATGTTTAATTCGTCCCCGGTTTTGCTCAGTTGAATCTGGCTTTTAGGAATGTTGGGTAAATAAAGTTCTAAGCTGTATTGGTTATTTTCCTGCACAACTCTAATAGTGGTTTCTTTGTAATAAACCTGAGTTGGATCTTCATCTTTATAGAGAGTTTCTTTGAGTCTCTCTAATGCAGCTAAACCACACATTTCTTCAGAAAATAAGGGTACTTCCTTCACAGGTAAAGGGAGGAAGTTTTCATGAATTTCTTGGCGGTATTGTTCTTGATTTTCTTTCCAACGTTGGAAAAATGGATCTTCAACTTCTTTGGGAATAATACGGTTAGCTACAACTAAATCTGTGGCTACATTATATAAACTCAGATAAGCATGAGCGCGGAGCGATTCTTTAATCACCATTTTTTCTGGGTTGGTGACAAGTCTAACTGAGGTTTGTGTATTGTCAGTTAATACTTTTTCTAGTGCTTCTATTTGTTCATAAAATTCATAGGGTGCATCCATTACTTCTTTATCTGGTAAAGAAAAACCAGCAATGGGTTTAAAAATCGGTTCAACTAGAGGTCTAAGTGCTACGGAGATGTTTTGAAAAGGTTTATAAAAACGCCGCATATACCAACCACCAACTTCTGGTAAACTCAGAAGACGTAATGCAGTACCTGTGGGGGCAGAATCAATAATTAAAACGTCAAATTCTCCTTCATCATAATGACGTTTCATTCTCACTAAACCGAAAATTTCATCCATTCCTGGTAAAATTGCCAGTTCTTCCGCTTGTATTCCTTCTAAACCCCGTGCTTGCAAAACTTGGGTAATATAACGTTTTACTGCACCCCAGTTTCCTTCTAATTCTTGCAGTGCATCGAGTTCTGCACCCCACAAATTTGGGCGCACTTGTTTTGCGTCGTGTCCTAATTCTAGATCAAAACTGTCTGCTAGGGAGTGAGCAGGATCTGTACTTAAAACTAATGTTTTATAACCGAGTTCTGCACAACGAAGTCCGGTTGCTGCTGCGACGGAGGTTTTACCTACTCCACCCTTACCAGTCATTAAAATTACTCGCATGGATGATTCTGTCCTACCTGAATTTTGTTTACATTTATTTACATTATCCTTTGTTTCTGGAAAATAGGTGTTGCTTTAGTACATCTAATTGGGAACAGTGCCAATAGTCAATGTGGGAAATTATTAAACCTTCATTATTGAGACGGAGTTCACTCCAACCAGAAATAGATATCCTTGGTTTCCAGGGTAATGCAGCATCCCAGCTAAGTGTCCACTCGGTTTTAATTGTGTTTTCTTGTTGTTGAATATTATGTAAATCCATTTTTAGGTTGAGGAAAAATGTTTGAATGAATTTAATCATCCATTTATAAAGTTCTAAACCCCGAAATTTAAATACAGCATCTTGAAAATAAACATCCTTTGCATAAATGCTGTAAGTTTGATTAACTGGAAATCTTTGATAGTCGGCTTTAAGTGTTTCTAAAATATCCATGATTAGTAATTGGTAATTGGTGATTGGGTTTAATTTTCAATTTTCAATTTTCAATTTTCAATTTTCAATTTTTCTTGGGTTATTTCTACATAAATATGCTCTAAGCGTACAGGTTGACGGGAAATAGAATCAATGGGTATACTATCAAATTTAGCAAGGATTTCTTTTAATTCTAACGGTTCTGGGAGTAAAAAAGCTAAATCATTACCATAACGTCGGGGTATGAAATTATATTCTTGAGCTAGGGCGATCGCCTCTTCTTCTTGTGTTGTTTGTAACATGACAATTTCTTGTCCGGGAATTAAAGTTTTTAACTCGGATAAACTACCCTCTGCTAAGATTTTACCATCTTTTAAAATACCAATGCGGTTACAAAGTCTTTCTGCTTCATCTAATAAATGGGTAGTTAATAAAATTGTCATTCCTTGATTTTTAAGATTACGAATTAATTCCCAAATTTCATATCGTGCTTCAATATCTAAACCTGTAGTGGGTTCATCAAGAATGACTAACTGGGGTTGATGTACTAAAGCAACAGCAATATTTAACCGTCTTTGCATTCCGCCGCTGAGAGTTTCTACGGGACTTTTAGCTCTATCTAATAAGTTTACAGATTTGAGAGTTGCTTCTATTTGTTGTTGTTTTTTTTCTCGTTCTAAACCGTAAATGTCAGCGAAAAATTTGAGATTTTCTGCACAGGAAAGGGTTTTATATAAGAGGTTTTCTTGAGGGGCAATACCAATTAATTTTTTTGTTGCTTCCGAAATCGGTTGATGATTGATTGTAATATAACCACTATCAGCATTTAGTAAATTACAAATAATATTGATTGTTGTTGTTTTACCTGCTCCATTTGCACCGAGTAAACCATAAACTTCTCCTGGCTGAATACTGAATGTTAAATTTTGCAGTACTTTTCGGCTTTTGTAGGACTTGTTTAAATTTTTAATTCTGAGCATATTTTCAATTTAAATCTGTTGTTTGATATACTTATAGATTACATAGCGGATTTTTTTCTTTTTTTTCCTTCAAAGGGGAGGTTTTAAACCGTATGGCTAACGCCACGCTACGCTATCGGCTGACGCTCACGGCGGAAGCCTTGAATGAAACAATTGTCAATTATCAATTATCAATTATCAATTATCAATTGCTTTAAAGCTTCCTTTCCACCATCAACATTCGTTGATAAGATACCCATCCACAGGCTAACATAATCATGGCAAACCAGAATAAAAACCACAAATGTAAAATGATATCATGAAAATTTGCCCCCTTAGCCCACACTCCTAAAAGAGCTTCATTCATGTGATAAATGGGATTAAATCTCGCAATATCTAACAGAGTTTGGGGAAATAAAGAAGTTGGTAAAAATGCTCCACCCAAAATTAATAAAGGTACACCAAAAGCAGCCACCAAAGCATTAACATCTTCAATGCGTCTAGCTAATTGTGTACCTAAAATAAATCCTAAACCAACATAAGCAATGATGCTGAATAAAATGATGATCATTCCTAAGAAAATCGAACCTTGAAAAGTAGCACCCCAAAAAGCAGCAATAGTATACACTAAAAGAGTTTGTCCAATACCAATACAGCTATGAGCGAGAAAAATTCCCAAAAAATAAGATGTACCACTTAACGGAGAAATAAACAAGCGTTTGAGAGTTTGCTGTTCTCTTTCTGCGACTACAGTAGCAACACTTCCACCCAAACAACTAAAAAACAGTGCAGCACCTACCAAAGTTGAAGGTGCAGCATTTTCCAAAGCTTCAGACATGGTTAATTTTGCCCGTTCTGCCAAAATAAATCCATTGAGAATTAAAATGGAGATGGGGAAAATACTCCAAAAAATTAAGCTGCGTCTGCGTCGTAACAGTTCAATTAAGATGCGCTGAGTTACAGCTATAGTTTCACGCCAATATTTCATCTTGATAATTTGATTTACAAATCAATACCTTGGTCAAAAAAAGAGTATGAAGAGAGGGCTGATGTAGTAGAGTTATAATCTTCCAAAAAAACAACTCGAAAGTCACAAACAGCCCATGTTCGATATCCTAACATTGTTGCAATGCTTATAACTAGTGGTAAAAGGCTAGATGTCAATATAGCGTTTCCCAGTCTAATGAATTACACACCATGTTGCTCACAAGTGTGCTGTGTAATATTGAGTTACAGATTATACCAAAAAAGCTTTTTTACTACCTCTCCGACTTTTCAAACATCCTCTTCAAGGTACTTATCCCTCGTAATTTGACCAAGGGATTGCAAATTTAACTATAATCTATATTATACTAAGTCTACCCTGTGATCTATACAGAGTAGCCAATTAATAGATCATATATTACACTATCAAAGAATCTTGTAATTTTCACATTGATGGCGTTTAATTTACGCTTTTACAAATCGGGAAAATTGAATTGAGAATTTAATTGTGTCACCAATGAGCCAACTATTTAATTTACCAGAATCATCTACCATTTCTCGGCGTACACTGCTACAATTATTTGGTGTGGGTACGATAGTGGGAGTTACAGGTTACTCTCGTTTTAGTAAACCACAACCGTCAGTTTTTCAGCAAGATAATCTAGATTTACCCAAGATATTAAATACTAACAAAACTGTTGCTGTAATTGGTGGGGGTTTAGCTGGTTTAGCTTGTGCATATCAATTAGTGCAACGGGGTTTTACTGTCACATTGCTAGAAAAATCTCCGCAACTGGGGGGGAAAATTGCCAGTTGGGAAATAGAAGCTGCGGGTGAAACGTTTAGAATGGAACATGGGTTTCATGGTTTTTTTCCACAGTATTATAACTTAAATAGTGTAGTTTCTGAACTGGGGATAAAAGATAATTTTCAATCCTTAAATTATTATTCTGTAGTTTACCACAATTCTCCATATCAACCGGAGGTATTTCGTCCTAGTCATTCTGCTTTTCCTTGGAATATTATCGACTTAGCTATTGCTTCTCCTAATCGCTTACAATGGGGAATAAATCTCACCAAAATTAAGCATTTACAAGTGTTTCAAGCAATTACAGGTTTTCAAAGAGATAAAAATTATCAGCGTTTTGATCATATATCTGTTGCTGATTGGGTGAAGAGTGAATTTCCCCAAGGTTTATATGATTTGTATTTTCTTCCTTTTGCTAAATCTAGTTTAAATGCACCAGATTTAATGAGTGTTGGGGAATTAATGCAGTTTTTCCATTTTTACTTTTTTGGTAATCCTGAAGGACTAGCTTTTAATGGGACAAAAGACGATATGGGGACAAGTTTAGTCCAACCTATTGCTGAGGCAATTTTGCAAAATGGAAAAATTATTACAGATGCAAATGTGAGTGAAATTGTGGCGAATGAAGGTAAAATATCGGAAGTTAAATATTTTGTAGGTGACAATAATCATACAGTGCCTTTTTGGGTGCAGCGTAATTCAGTTGTCAAGGATGAAAAGATAGAATATTTTGGTGCTGCTGATGAAGTTTATGCTGTCAAAAAAGACAATCAGGAAGCAATTTCTTTAACTTGTACCCATCAAGGTTGTACAGTGAAAATAGCTGAGGATGGACAATTTCACTGTCCTTGTCATGGTGCTATATTTACCGCAGATGGAAAAGTGGTTAAAGGACCAGCAAAAAGAGATTTAGCTAAATTTAAAGTAGTACAAAAAGAAGATGATAATTTACAACTTTTAGCAGTTAATCCAGAGTCATCATCACCAGAAATAATTAACGCTGATTATTATGTTTTAGCTACGGATGTTCCCGGAGTAAAACAATTATTTAAACGTATGATTGGGGATGTAGATAAAAACGTGAAACAAGTGCGATCGCAAATTGAAAAATTAAGTATTGCTGATCCTTTTGCTGTTTGTCGTTTCTGGTTTGATCAAGATTTTAATTGGGAACATAGCAATTTTACATCTTTATCTGGTTACAAATTAACTGACAGTATTACTCTTTATCATCGCATTCAAACCCAATTTATTGAATGGGCAAAAAAAACCGGGGGAAGTGTAGTAGAATTACACGCTTACTGTTACAAAGAGAAAGAATTTCCTAACCAAGAAGCTTTGTTAACAACTTTTGAAGAGGAACTTTATGATATTGTTCCTGAGTTAAAACAAGCCAAATTATTACATCGAGAATTAGTTAATCAACATAACTTTTCTGGATATCCACCTAATAGTTATACAGAACGTCCAGAAACTACCACAACTTTAACTAATTTATTTTTTGCAGGTGATTGGGTAAAAATGCCTTTTCCTTGTGGTTTAATGGAACGGGCTGTGAGTAGTGGTTTACTAGCTGCTAATGAAATTTTACACCGTGAAGGTTTGCAGCGTCGTCCACTTTTAACAGTTAACCCAGAGGGAATGTTGCAAATTTAATATAGGAGGAGTCAGGAGTCAGGAGTCAGGAGTCAGGAGTCAGGAGTCAGGAGTCAGGAGTCAGGAGTCAGGAGTCAGGAGTCAGGAGTCAGGAGTCAGGAGTCAGG